>CAYJHK010000148.1:0-5557 GCA_964369515.1 uncultured Desulfovibrionaceae bacterium | reverse complement strand
GGTTTTCCTTCCCCCCAGATAAAAAGTAGCTGACTAAAGGCAATAGCCACATTATTAAATTAATTGCATAACACGCAAAAACTCTATTTAATCAGCGTTTCTTGTAGTGCGTTCAAAAAGGGTGAAATACAAGGAAAAATTCAAATGCAGGCTGCGCCGTGTATACAGACATACATAAGCAGTCTGCATTTGAATTTTGACGCAGTAGTTTACCCTTTTTCAACGCACTACTATTAAATTAATTGCATAACACGCACAGTCTCAAGCACAGCAGCAGCAGCTTCCACGCCCTTATTACCTGCCTTGGTTCCGGCACGTTCTATGGCCTGCTCCAAATTGTCGGTGGTCAATAGGCCAAAGCCCACAGGGATGCCATATTCAAGCGATACATGCGCAAGTCCCTTGGTGGCTTCATTGGCTACAAAGTCAAAATGCGGTGTGCCGCCACGGATAACAGCCCCCAAGGCTAAGATGCCGTCGCATTCTTTCTTGGCGGCAATTTTTTTGCAGACCACCGGCATTTCAAATGCGCCGGGAATGCGTACAATGGTAATATCTTCCGTGGCGCAACCATGGCGCACAAGATAATCCACAGCTCCGCCCACGAGTCGATCCACTATAAAATCGTTGAAACGTGTGGCAATAATGGTAAACTTCAAGCCCTTGGCATCTAACATGCCCTCAATGGTACGAATGGTTGACATCGTTTTCTCCGTGAAAAATATTTAAATATGGCAATGTAACAGAATTAAGAACGCTCGCCGGCAACTTTTGTAAATAAATGTCCTAACTTCTCTTTCTTCGTTTGTAAATAACATTCATTTTCGGGGTTTGCTGGTGTTTCAATGGGAACACGTTCAACAATTTCAATTCCATAGCCTGTAATACCCACGATTTTCTTGGGATTGTTGGTGAGCATACGCATTTTTCTTATGCCAAGATCCACAAGAATTTGTGCACCCGTACCATAGTTGCGTAAATCCGGCGCAAAACCCAATTTTTCGTTGGCTTGCACCGTATCGCAACCCTTATCTTGTAAGGCATAGGCACGGATTTTGTTGGCAAGCCCTATGCCCCGCCCTTCTTGACGCATATAGAGCACAACGCCCCGCCCTTCTTTCTCAATGTGCATTAAGGCTGCTGCCAACTGACCTCGGCAATCGCAACGCAAAGAGCCCAGCGCATCTCCGGTCAAACACTCACTGTGCACCCGCACCAGCACCGGTTCCGAGCCGGATAAGTCGCCCTTAACCACGGCTAGATGCGTACCCGTATCCATGTCGCACTCATAGGCTATAACATTGAAATCTCCAAATACTGAGGGAAGATGCGCTTCGTCCACACGCCGCACCGACACTTGGCCTTTTTGCATACGGTAGCGGATAAGATCCTTGACGGCAGCGATTTTAAGCCCATGCTCTGCCGCAAAAACTTCCAACTCCGGCAAGCGCATCATCTCGCCGTCATCATTCATGATTTCGCAAATGACCGCCGCATCCTTACAACCGGCAAGTACGGCTAAATCCACACTGCCTTCCGTTTGACCCGCACGCACCAAAACGCCGCCCGGGCGTGCACGCAAGGGGAAGATGTGTCCGGGAGTGACAATATTTTCCGGCTTTGCATCCTCGGCTACGCAGGCTAAGATGGTGGTGGCACGGTCCTTGGCGGAGATGCCGGTGGTTACGCCGTAGCGTGCTTCAATGGAAACGGTGAAGTTTGTGCCAAATTTGGAACCATTGCGCTGGGTCATCAGTCCTAAGTTCAATAAATCACAACGTTCGGCACTCATGGGCAGGCAGATAAGTCCTCGTCCGTACTTGGCCATAAAATTTATGATTTCAGGGGTGACGTGTTCGGCAGCTATGGTTAAATCGCCTTCGTTTTCACGGTCTTCATCGTCCACAAGGATGATCATTTTTCCTTGCGCAATATCCTCAATAGCTTCTTCAATGGTGCATAGTGGCATGGGTATTTCCTTAATTATAAAAAGCCGTGCTCTTGTAACAAATTCATGGTAATAGAGCTTTTGGAGTCTTCGCCTGCATTTGCTGCGCCCTTATTGCCCGTAAAGGGAGCGAGCATGTGGCGTACATATTTACCGATAATATCGGTCTCAAGATTGATTTTAGTTCCTTTTTTCCAAAATTTAACGGTGGTTACATTAAATGTTTCCGGAATAACATTCACCTCCAGCGAGCCTACATTGTCATGCACTGCGCACGCATTTACCGTAAGACTTATGCCATCGAGGGTGACGGAACCCTTGGTAATAACTTCGGGAGAAAATTGCACCGGAAAATGTACGGTGATAATACGGGATTGCCCTGCCGCACGCACTTCCCACACCGTAGCAACCGTATCGACGTGACCGCTGACGATGTGTCCGCCAAGGCGATCGCCCACGGCAAGAGCTCGTTCCAGATTTACCAATGAGCCGCTCTTAAGCTGTCCAAGGGTGGTGCTGCGCAAGGATTTTTCCGATACATAGGCAGAAAACGAGTGTTCATCGCCGCTTTCCACCGTAAGACACGCACCATTAACGGCGATGGATTCGCCAAGGGCGAGCGCCGAGAGCGGAAAATGCGACTCAATGCTTAGGCGTAAATCTTGCCCGTGAGAGTGTAGGGTACGCAGGGTACCTTGTCCTTGAATAAGTCCTGTAAACATTATTTGGGTCTTAACATGAGGTGCATATCTTCACCATGCATTTCGTAGTCCGCAATGCGAAGGCTTAGAGCCTCGGACATATCAAGCGGACTTTTTCCGTCAAATAAGGGACGTGCTTCATTGTCACCAAGGATGCGAGGGGCTAAATGGAGATGAAATTCATCCACAAGTCCTTGCTCTAGGAGACTTAAAGCGAGCTTTCCCCCGCCTTCACATAAAATATATGGGCAATTCATTTCGCTGAATAACCGTTTAAAGAGTGCGTCTAAACTTGGCATACGCATTTTAGGATCCGTCAATGGCTGCGACCAGACTTTAGCTCCAAGTTCTGTGAGTGCCTTTGCTGTGGGCGAGGCAGCTCCGGCAGGTGATGAATAAAAAATCACATCCTGCGGCCTGTCGTGCAAAATGGTATGGTCAAAATTTATTGTGGGCATACGGGAAGTTACAATGCAAGCCAAAGGTTGCGGCCCGTCTTCGCCGTCGGGATAGCGCACCGTAAGACGGGGATTATCTTCACGAAAGGTGCTGCCGCCAATGACAATGGCTCCGCCGGCTTGTGCGAGTTTTTGCCGCAAAATTTGTACTCGTCGCCGTGAATCTTCGCCGCTGACCCATTGGGAGTGTCCGGTGCGTGTGGCTATGCGTCCGTCCAAGGTGGAGGCGAGTTTAAGCAGGACATAGGGGCGTCCCTGTTCTTGCACTTTTCCTTGTTCTTGCCCTTGCCCTTGCCTTTGCGCTTTCCCTTGCCAGCAGAGAAAATCGGCTATGAGATCTTGGCAAAGTTTTTCTTCAACGCCCATTTCAACTTTTACACCGTGGCTTTTTAAATATTCACCGCCGCCGCCGGCAAGGGAGGTGGGGTCTTTTGTGCCGATGACCACATGCTTGATGCCGGCTTTGACAATGGCCTCGGTGCAAGGGCCTGTTTTGCCATGATGATTGCATGGTTCCAGTGTGACCACAAGCGTGCACTTTGCTGCGTCAACCCCATTTTCCTTGGCGTTGTTGAGGCAATGGATTTCAGCGTGCTCTTTGCCGCATTCTTTGTGCCAACCTTCGGCAACGATGGCGCCATTTTCAGCCACAAGCACTGCTCCCACGCAGGGGTTTGGGTACAAGTCAAAACGGCTTTGTCCTGCAAGTTCAATTGCTTTGCGCATAGCTACTGCGTAAGGTGATTGCTTCATGCTCTTACTCCGTTTGGTTGTTTTGCCTGAGTGTGTTTAATGCCGGCTTCATTGAGTATTTCAAACCCCAAGGAATCACGATGGTCATCCATGTAAAATATTTGTCAAATAGAATGTTCTATGGGTGGTTTTAAGCATATCTTCATAAATATTCGATCAATAGATTTTCTCTAATTATTTGAATATTAGAAAAAAGGATAATATCTATTTATCAATGAAGTATGCTCTTTCGCTTAAATGGATTTCTCCAATGCCGCTCTGCCATTGCCTGCGGTCGGTACATCTGTTTTACTTAACTTCTATATTAACTGATGCAACAGGCAATGCCCACAACATAATCTCTGCACAGAAATCACCCTTCGTCACTGTAACTCACACTACATACACATTCTTTATCGCTTTGCCAAGCCCGAAAAATGCTCGGAAGTAAAGTTTTTTATGTATTTGATTTAATTCTTTTTTGTTTTGGAAGAGTTTGTTAACAATTTTGTTGTCACTTGGCGATTACACGAACAATGGGAGGGAATTTTTATTCTTTGAACGTGTAACCGCCGGTGATTATTAGGTATAAGTATATTAAATTTTTCCGGAAGATCCCATGACGTTGCGAATTTTATGTGCTACCATCTCTTTCACGGCAACACGGGCAGGAGCTAAATAGCCGCGTGGGTCAAATTGTTCCGGGCTGTCGGTGAAAAATTTTCGAATGGTGGCAGTCAGGGCAAGGCGAATGTCAGTGTCCACATTGATTTTACAGACACCGGATTTTGCCGCTTGACGCAACATTTCTTCGGGTACCCCCTTGGCACCACCGACGTTTCCGCCGTATTCATTGCACATTTTTACAAACTCTTCGGGTACGGAAGAGGCGCCGTGCAATACGAGCGGATATTTGGGTAAGAGTTCGGCAATTTTATACAAACGCTCAAAGTCAAGCTTGGCCTCGCCTTTGAATTTATAGGCGCCGTGGCTGGTGCCTATGGCAATGGCAAGGGAGTCGCAGCCGGAACGTTCTACAAATTCAACAGCTTGGTCAGGTTCCGTGAATACATGCACGTCAGACTGCACATGCTCTTCAATGCCGGCCAAGGTGCCAAGTTCGGCTTCGACCCAAACACCTTTATCATGAGCATAGTCAACCACTTGCTTTGTAACAGCAATGTTTTCTTCAAAGGAAAGATGTGAGCCGTCAATCATGACGGATGTAAAACCGCCGTCGATGCAGGCTTTACACATCTCAAAGCTTGGACCGTGGTCAAGATGTACAACTACCGGTACGTCTGCTTCCATGAGCGCAGCTTCCACAAGTTTCATGATGTAGAGCTGACCGGCATATTTACGTGCACCGGCTGAAACTTGCAATATCACAGGAGACTTTTCTTGGTCAGCTGCTTGCATAATACCTTGAATTATCTCCATATTATTGACGTTAAAGCCGCCAATGGCAAAGCCCTCGGCATAGGCTTTGGCAAACATTTCATGTGGTCCAATAAGTGGCATAAAAATACTCCTTTTTTGTTAGTGCTCGTTAAAGCTATTGGGAACGCCCTAGTAAAAATATTTCAGTTGAAAATATCAACAGAACGCATAACATAAAAAACTACAAAGCGAAAGCAAAAAAATGCTCTCAATTTCCAGTTTTCCACGTGATTCTAATTTTGTAAAAATTTTCTTGGGGGAGGGACCTTTTTGGAAAA
>CAYJHK010000147.1:5221-5562 GCA_964369515.1 uncultured Desulfovibrionaceae bacterium | reverse complement strand
TTTGTGCCATTGCATTGTGATTAATTGTAAGTGCCATAACATTCCTCCATGAATGCTTGATTACTGAGTGGCGCCATATTTACGACTACTTCCCTGCAATCTTTCATTAAAAAATTTTGCCTGACTGTTTACCGAACTGCCCTCGCAGTTAATACTGTAAATTCCACATGGAATTAGCATAATGTTTAAAACATAAGGCGTTGACATAGCCATGACTGGGTAAAATTTACCGTTTTCACTTTCTTAAGCTAATTATAGCAATATTCATACCAAAATACTTAAAGACTTCTGCGCAATTCATTGCGCAAGGTCTTTGGAGCGTTGACGTCAGTCAATGCGAC
>CAYJHK010000147.1:0-5110 GCA_964369515.1 uncultured Desulfovibrionaceae bacterium | reverse complement strand
GCCCTTCGGGTCGGTCTTCGCCGTTAAGTGATTGATTTTCGTGCCTTTACCTCTACACACTCTTTTTTTGTGTGCAGAGGTCTTTTTATGAGCATACACCTTTATGGGGAAAATGTGAAGTGAGTTATATGGAGCAAAATTTTGAAGATAACAGTGACATTTATTAGAATAGTCAAATACGAAACTTATGCGCAACCAAATTGCATATCGAAGTAAATTATTAATTTTATAATAAAAAAATATACAAAACAAATACAACCTCTTTACTTGAGTTTTCTTGACACATGTGCTGAAATTGTATATTGATAAGCGATAATTTTATCATGAAAGCATGATAACAATATTTTTGTGTTCCTTTTGTGCTCTTTTTGTGCTCAAGACCACATATAACAATCTGTTGAAAAACACCATTTGTTACGGCAGCGATAAAAACAAACCGCTTATGTATATCTAAATACACTGCGACCTTAGCTTTCTTCACTTTCGTACATCTGCGATTTTTAAACAAACCAATGGAAATAGACTTTTTTCAGCAGGCTGATGAGTCTTTATAAGAATATGGGAAATTTTCACCGAGTAGCTTCGCTGTTTGCACCAAGCCCGTTGAATATACACAAAAGAGCTGTTTCAAGGCAAAAGCCACGTTTAAGGGTCTTCTACTTATGCATGATCAAAATTTAATTAACGAAAAATATAATTTTCCCGTACTACATATAAAGCCATCAGAACATGCTCCTCAACTGCCAGAAGGAACGCAGATAAGTCCGATTGTAGAGCTTTTTTCACGAGTGTCATCACTTATGCTTGAAGCTGAGCATTTTCACGCTTTTATGGACAATGCCTTTGCCGATATGGGAAAAACACTGCATGCGAGTCGCGTGCAGTTTTACCAATGTATAAGTGGGCGTTATTGGTCAATAATTCACGAGTGGACGGCGCCGGGCATTACCAAGGAAAAAAAGAATATGCAGCGTGTGGATGCCCATATATTGACGCAAGACAATTTTTTTTCCCTCGCAGAGCAAGAAAAACCGTGTATCTGTAATAACGTAAATATAATAACCGATAACTATCTGCGCCAATTATTCCTAAGTCAAGGAGTTGAGAGTTTTATTACAGTCCCGCTTTTTTATGAAGGTAAGGTTTTGGGATTGCTGTGTTTTGAACAATGTACACATGTGGAACAGTGGGCACAACAACATACTTCCACCGCCATAACGCTTGGTGCGCTTATGAACTCAGCCTATGTGTATTTTCGCAGCAAAGCAAAGCTCCTTAAAAAGCGTCAACAACTCTACGACTTATTTGACGTTATCCCTGCACCAATCTATATTTCGACCATGGACGAATATGATATACTTTTTCAAAATGCCGCCATGGACGAACTTTTTGGCAAAGAAGAAATTAAACAAAAAAAGTGCTATGAATTGTATCAGGCTTTGGATGAGCCCTGTCCTTTTTGCACCAATTCTATCCTCCCCGAGGATAGGACAACATATGTGTGGCATCACCACAATGCCGTTGTCAAACGGGATTTCAGAATCATCGATTGCTGTATCCAATGGGAAGAAATGGAGCATTGCCGCTTTAGCCTTGCCCTTGATATTACCGAAAACCTCATCGCTCAAAGAACCAACGTGCTGGAACAAGAAGCCAATTTGAGCAAGGGGCAGTTCATTGCCAATATGAGCCATGAGTTGCGCACTCCTTTAAATGGCATTGTAGGCTTAACGCATCTGGCAGAACATGCTAACTCTCATAAAATCGTTGCGGGATATTTGAAGAAAATAAAACTTTCGTCGGATACTTTGCTGGGTGTTATCAATAAAACCCTTGATCTTTCCGACATTGAAAACGACAACCTCAAACTTAACAATCGTGCTTTTAAGCTTGACGATGTGGTGTATGGGGTTCAGGCCATCTTACAAGGTGTGGCCGATGCCAAGGGTATTGGGCTTGATGTGCACGTGGATAACGCTCTGCCAAAAACGCTTGTCGGGGATGCGCTGTGTCTTTCGCAAATCATAATAAATCTTAGTAATAATGCCATTAAATTTACTACCTTAGGGAAAGTAAATATTTCCATAAATGCTTGCCCCCCCCCTCATAATAATTCGCATGGCGACAGTTGGTGTACTGAAACTGCATCCCCACAAAACGCACAAAATCACAGCGAAGAACAAAATAATTCTGTGTGGATTAAACTCACGGTGGAAGACACCGGCATTGGCATTGCCGAAGAAAAAATAGCGACGCTTTTCACGGAATTTTCGCAAGTTGACAGCTCTACATCAAGACGCTACGGCGGAACGGGGCTTGGCCTTAGCATTGTGAAACAATTTGTGGACTTAATGGGTGGAGAGCTTTTTGTGAAAAGTGTCCCCGGTAAGGGCAGTACATTTACATGCCTTATCCCCTTTGTTTCTTATGAAAAAATCCCTTTAAATGATAATACACTACATGAAAGCGCACAGTCAAATATTTATGATATAAAGCAAACAAAAGTGCTTGTTGTTGAAGATAATGAAATCAATGCACTTATTGCGCAAGAAGTTTTAGAAACTTTTCAGTGCATTGTGGACATTGCCGCAAACGGAAAAATATGTTTGGATATGCTTGAACAAAAACAGTATGATATTGTGATTATGGATATTCAAATGCCCGTGCTTGACGGGCTTGAAACAGCCAAAGCAATACGCAAAAACAGACGCTTCGATACCCTGCCCATTGTGGCTATGTCCGCCCATGCCATGAAGCACGATTGTGAAAAAAGCTTTGGCGCAGGTATGCAAGAGCACATTTCTAAACCTTTTGACCCCGAAAATTTACGACGTGTCATCTACACATTTACACAAAAAGGTTTTAGTTATGAATGCTGAAAATTACAATAGCCAACTGCAAAATACGCAAGCGGAGCTTTTTTTACGCATTTCCCAAAACATGCTAAAAATAAACGATCCAAGTGAGTTTTTTCGGTATGCGCTTAAAGATATTGGCGAAAGCACTGGCGCAAGTCGTGTATTTATTTTCGAGTATATTGACCGATTATGGTATGAAAAATATGTATGGGCGTGTGAGGGAATAGGTTCCGTGCAACATCTGTTGCAAGGCGTTTCCTTGGATTTTATCTTGAATGCAGGTAAGGGGAAGGAAGACTTTTTCCAAGGTAATACTAAGATTATCACAGATATGGAAAAGGAATTTGATGACAGCGCACGGGAGTTTTTACGTCATACACAAATGCTAAGTGCCATCGCCGTCCCATTTTTCATTAAAGGAAAAATGCGTGGGTTTTTTGGAGCAAATATCTGTGCAATGGATAGCCCCACCCCTGCCTCAAAAGAAGCTGCTGCTGCATGGGTTTTGGAATATACCGACACCATGCAAAGTCTTGGACATTTACTCAACGCTGCCGGCGAACATTATCACGCTCAGCAATTATTGCAAAAAGAAGATGTGCGTGCTCAAAATATATTGGACGTTTTACCTGTACCCTTTTATGTGATAAACCCAAGAAATCACAAAATTATTTTACAGAACAAGGCTTTTAGGGATTTTGTCGGCGACGAACGACTGGCATTAAATACTTGTTATAAAACACTTTACAATTTCGATGCCCCTTGTGATTTTTGCGGTGTTTCCAAGGTCTGCCTCCATGGAGAAGCAAATATTCGCTCCCATCACAATGATCTACTTGACTTGGATTTTATGGTCTTTGAAAATTGTGTGAGCTGGGGAAAAATAAAAAATGCACACGCCGTAACATTTTTTGATATTACCGATTCGCTTAAACTTGAAAAAGAAAAAATACTTACACGGGAATCTGTCAAGGCCAAGGCACGCTTTCTCGCCAATATGAGCCATGAGTTGCGCACACCTGTCAATGGCATTGTGGGCATGACGCAGCTGGCAGAAAAAAATAATTTTAACGCCCTTGTGGCCGGATATTTGGAAAAAATCAAAATTTCTTCCAAAAAATTGCTTTCCGTCGTCAATAATATCTTGGATTTCTCCAAAATCGAAGCAGGCAAAATGGACATCGAAACTACTGTTTTTGATATACAAAACACCTTTGAACGCTTTGTATTTGATTTCATTAAACAAGCCAATGCCAAAAACGTTGAAGCCATTGTTGACATAGATAAAAGCACACCCAAAACGCTTAAGGGCGATCCTTTGCGACTTTTGCAAATTATAAAAAATCTTGCGGATAATGCCATAAAATTTACGGACAAAGGACATGTTTCCCTCAAAATTTCTTGTGATATTTTGCCGGACAACACAAACTGCAACATGCACATAGAAGTCGGCGATACAGGCATAGGCATTTGCGAAACACAAATGGGATCACTTTTTGACCTCTTTTATCTTGGCGACGCATCTTTTTCACGTCAGTATGGCGGTACAGGCATAGGACTTCCTGTGGTAAAAGGCCTCTGCTCTCTCATGGGCGGAGAAATTTCTGTGCAAAGCGAATTGGGCAAAGGCTCGGTATTCACTTGCACATTACCATTTGTACTCTCAGGTGAAAATGATTTCATAATAGATGAACGACACCTCGACGAAATCGGTGAAAATCCCTTATCTGACATTTCCATCGCCGGAACCCGAGTTTTACTGGCAGAAGATAATGAAATTAATGTCATCATTGCCCTTGAAGCTTTACAAAGCTTTGGTTGCAGCGTAGACATTGCGGCTGACGGAATTCAAGTTCTTGAAATGGTAAAGGAAAAAGAATTTGACATCGTACTTATGGATATGGAAATGCCACGCATGAGTGGCTTTGAAGCTACGGAAAAAATTCGACAAGATCCGGAAAATGACGCTCTGCCCATAATCGGCATGTCGGCGCACAGCGTAGATGACATGAAAAAAATAAATAAAAGAATGGGCTTAAACGGAATGCAAGACTATATCTCCAAACCCTTTGAAGCCCATGATTTGCAAAAAATTATTTATAGCTATGCCCGAAATTTTCACAAATGAGAATACAGCCTTATATAACTAGTCGGAGCTGAAAAATGCATGAAAATGCGTTTTTCAGCTTCGACTAGTTAGCTACTTTTTATCTGGGGGGAAGGAAAACCCTTTTGCTAGCGCCAAAAAGGGT
>CAYJHK010000146.1:0-5612 GCA_964369515.1 uncultured Desulfovibrionaceae bacterium | reverse complement strand
TTTCCAAAAAGGTCCCTCCCCCAAGAAAATTTTTACAAAATTAGAATCACGTGAAGGGAAAGATAGAAAATAGGTAAAAAACACAGAAACCGCTAAAATTATTTTATTCGGAAAAATGTTCACTAATTTTTACAATAATGTCGAAAGTCTCCAATTTTTTAAAAGACTAAGCTAAGTTTTTCTGATTGTATTGCAAGACGATAAGATAAAGCAACTAAGCAAAGACGTTTCCATCTATTGTAGGCGATGGATGATACCGGTTTTACTGAGAGCCGTATTTTCTTTGGCGTAGTCCAATGCCGATTTATTATTTTTATCTTTCGTGCTTAGGTCAGCGCCGTTATTGAGCAATTTATTAATACTTTCGGTTGTTTGGTTATTAACGGCACCGAGCATAAGTGCTGTTCTCCCTTCAATTTCTTGGGCATTAACTTGTGCTCCCCGTGCGAGTAATGAGTCGATGATTTCTTTATTAGGATTAAGGGTTATGGCGGCCATAAGCGGTGTCCATTCAGCTTTGTCGCGCGCATTCACATCAGCTCCGTGATTGAGCAGAGCTTCGATAACTTCAGGATGCCCGTTGCTTGCGGCAGCGTGCATAAGCGCATTCCAGTCTTGTTTGTCTTTATCGTGTACTTTTGCGCCCTTAGCAAGTAATGCTTCGATAACTTGTGCATCCTTATTCAAACTACTTGCTAACATGAGTGGAGAATTTCCCTTGGCGTCACGGGTATTTATATCATGGCCTTGTGCGAGCAATTTGTGAATATGCTCCACAGTGGCCGTTTGCCAAAATTCATGCGCCAAAAAAGGATTACTGCCGGCATCTCCAAGCAATTGCGTACTTTGAGGAGCAGGCACAACTATTGGCGTCGGTGCGTTTTCCATGCTTGCCGAATGTTCATTCAAACTGCCGGCTTCACTATTGTCCAGCAGTAATTCAATAATCTCAGGGGATGCGCCGTTGTTTACGGCGTTGTTATAGGCTGCAATAACCTGTTCCACGTCATTGTTTGCCCCTTTTGCAAGGAGAAGCTGCACGGCTTCAAGACTTGGGTTTGCCGTAGTTAGAAGACTTAATGCTGAATCGCCGTTGGCATTGACTGCATTGGCATCGACGGCGTAATCTTCCATGAGGGAACGCAAAATGCGCGCGTCTCCATTATATTTTGCGGCAAACATGAGCGCAGTGCTCCCATCGACGGCTTTGTCTTTAGGGTCTGCCCCTTGCGCAACAGCTTTTTGTATACTTTCAACGCCGGCTGCTTTCCAGAAGTTTTCATCAAAAAAACCACCGGCTGCATACACATGGGCATTCCCAAAAAATAACACAGCCACGCTAAATAGCAGTGCTTTTTGCAATAAAATACTTACTACCTTATTTTTTTTCACGTACATACTCGCCGTCTAAAACAACACCATGGCCTAAATAGCCAGATGTTTTGAATGTGTCAGTAGTTTTCACCGTGATTTTTTCGCCTTGAAATGAAATTTCACCAATAACAGTTCCATCGCCAATGTTTTCCGCAAAAATCTTCAAAACATTTTTATTCCCTGTTGGTTGGCTTACACCAATCAGCTTGCCGGAGTTAAAGGCTCCACCTTTTTGCACCAAAGAAAATTCCACACCATAGCTGTCGGAATTTTTCTGCTTTTCCAAAAGCAAGTATCCGTCATAGCCATTGTTTGCATCGTAGTACCCTTGAAACATGATAGGATTTTTCCGTAAAAAATCAAAACGAGCTTCTGCTTTGGCATACTCTGCGGCATCGACATAAGCCATAATCCAAGCGGCATCGACACTTTCGCCTTCGGAAATGGTGGCTTGTGCGTTTCCGGTAATCAAGGCAGCGAGTTCCTTTTCAAGTTTTGCATATGTTTTTTTGTCCAGTTCTTTCTTGGCCGCTTCAAGCGACTCGATATATTCGTTTTGAGCACTTTGGTAATTCTTATCTTGTAAAAGTGTGGCGTCTTCCTTGGGCTTTGGAAATGCCAATGCAACCGTGCTTGTGAGTGTCCACAAAAATAAACAACACAATACTACAGAACACAATGCTCTCATAATAAATTCTCCATAAATTGATTGAAATATAACGATACCTGACGCATAATTGCAAATATGCGCATATTTTGCAAGCAAAACGTTTTCTTATATTTTCAGACTGTTACAATTATCCTTAACATAGCTATTGCCTTTAGTCAGCTACTTTTTATCTGGGGTGAAGGCCGACCCAACTGGCGCCGAAGGCGTTTGCGTTAACGAGCTTGCGACGAAGCAAACCATGCCTTTTTGAATTATGCAAAGCTCTTGAGTGACAGCATTTACGAAATTTTTTCGCACGGATTACTTGAAAAATTCTAAAAAGGTATTAATGTTAAAGTGGTGGATGCTTTTCGACTGAATGCTTGAAAATCCTCCACTTGTTGTAATAAAATCTATATGGCAACTGTTTATGCGCACTTACGAGGTCTGTTTGAAATTTTTTGCATCCATAATTCTTATTTTGACTTTATTGTTCACAAGTGCCGTTCAATCTTTGGCTTTTCCAGAAAATGCACTGCAAGAGCGGCTTGACGTTTTTATAAACGCAAAACATGCACCGGGCGTTGCAGTTGCACTTTCCCTCCCCGGGAACAAGGAGGCTGTGGTTTTGTCCAGCGGCCTTGCCAGCCTAGAACGCAATATCCCCATGCAACATGATATGATTTTTTGCTTTGGTTCCTTAGCAAAAATTGTAACAGCCATGCGTATAAAAGCCTATATTTCCACGGGAACCTTAGCCTTAAAGCAAGATGTGCGAACGTTTTTTCCTGCTCTTTCTGCACTCAAACATCCCATAAGCGTTGAGCATTTACTCATTCATTCCGGCGGTTTTCCTGCTTTTTTTGAAATAGAAGAATTGTTTGCAAATATTACAAAACCTTGGACAAATGACGAGCTTTTGCAAATTTTAAGCCGTGTACAGTTGAGATTTACTCCCGGCAGCGTGCAGCGTTATGGCAATGTCGGTTACTACCTTCTTGGACATTTACTCTTACAGCAAGGTCAGCACTTTCATGATTTTGTGGCGCAAACGCAAGCGCAGCCGCTGAATGTTTCCGTGGTGTCCGACGCAAAGATTCTACCCAATAAAGTAGTCGGTTACAGTAAAAATCTCCTCAATGAAGTCGTTGCGCCTACTTTTATGAGTAAGGCACTTTTCTTGGGTACGGGCGATTTACAGGGTACGGTTAAGGACGTGCTCAACCTCCTTTCCTTGTGGAAAAATTATCAGCTTGTGCCGGCAGAACTTCTTGCAAGTCATGGTGAGAAACTCTTCGAACAACCCACGGTAAGGGAATTTTTGAACAGTCGGTGGGGATTTTTCCAAGGTATTGAGCTTTTTTTACTCAAAGACGGTACGGCTCTGCTGGGAAAAAGTGGCATATATCCCGGCTATGCATCCTATTATATTTATGACCCACGCAGTACGCTTAGCCTTGTCATTGCTTGCAATCAAGATACGGCCGGATTTGAGCTTTGGCAGTTGGCCTTAGATATGGTGCGTATGGGGAATGCAGTGGGCACAAAATAAATTTTTTAATAAACTTCTGAATTAATAACATTTTTCTCAAGAATAAACTTCATATTGCGAACCTTGCGCACACATGCTATAGGCAATGCGCATAACATACCGTTAAAATACAACACTGATTTATCAAAGCAGTACAATTATAAGGAGTTTTCATGCCGCTAATTTATCCACAGGATAACCATCGTCAACTCACCCTTGCCGAACCGGAAAAACCGCAATTACATCGTGAGCTGTTTCCCTATAGCTCCATTTGTCGCACGCCCTTTGACGGCATACTTTTAAGTCCCAAGCCGTCGGAAAAGTTTTTCATCACCGACACCACCTTTCGTGACGGGCAGCAGGCTCGGCCGCCATATTCCGTAAAGCAAATAGCGAAAATTTTTGACCTTTTGCACAAATTGGGCGGCAAGAGCGGTCTTATTCAAGCCTCTGAATTTTTTATTTATTCTGCCAAAGATCGTAAAGCTATAGAAATGTGCCGCTCACGAGGTTATCGTTTTCCACGCATTACCGCTTGGACACGAGCGCATAAGGACGATCTCAAGCTTGCCCGTGATATGGAATTTGATGAGGTGGGAATGCTGACCAGTGTTTCCGATTATCATATATTTATGAAGCTTGGGAAAACTCGCCAGCAAGCCATGGATATGTATTTAGATGTGGCTCGCCAAGCCCTTGAGTGGGGTATTATTCCACGTTGCCATTTTGAAGATGTGACACGAGCCGATATTTATGGTTTTTGCCTCCCCTTGGCGCAAAAACTCATGGAACTTGGCAAGGAAGCGTCCATGCCGGTAAAAATACGTCTTTGCGATACCATGGGGTACGGTGTGCCTTATGCCGGAGCTGCTTTGCCACGCTCTGTCCAACGCATCGTGCGTGCCTTTATTGATGAGGCCTCGGTGCCCGGCGAATATTTGGAATGGCACGGGCATAATGATTTTCATAAGGTGCTTGTCAATGGAGTAAGTGCGTGGCTTTCAGGTTGCGCTGCGGTGAACGCCACCTTGCTTGGCTTTGGCGAACGCACAGGTAATACACCGCTTGAAGCCTTAGTTATTGAATATATTTCCTTAACAGGCGAAGATGCTGCGGCAAATACACCGGTTATCAGCGAAATAGCTGATTTTTTTGAAAAAGAGCTTGATTATCACATTCCGCATAATTATCCCTTTGTCGGGCGTGACTTTAACGCCACTTCTGCCGGTGTGCATGTGGACGGGCTTGATAAATGCGAAGAAATTTACAATATTTTTGACACAGAACAAATTCTTTCACGTACCGTACCCATTATTATCACCGATAAATCGGGAAGAGCTGGGGTGTCATACTGGATTAACAATACCTTTAAACTCAGCGGTGACAAAAAAATCAGCAAGCGTCATCCGGAAGTCGGTCATATTTATGATGATATTATGTCTATTTATGAAAAAACCGGACGCAATACATCCTTTGCCCATGACGAAATGCTCACCTTGGTGCAATGCCATATGCCGGAGCTGTTTGAGTCTGAATTTGCGGCCATGAAACGTCTTGCAGGAACGCTTTCATCGCATTTACTCTTGAAAATGGCCAAGGATGTCACCTTACTTGATGATATAGATTCCACCGAAAAGAACCTTGAGCTCTTTATTACGCATTATTCTTTCATTCAATATATTTACATCACTGACACCCACGGAAAACTCTTTTGCTCCGCAAGCACGGCGCCGGCCATTGTTGACAGATACGCCAAGCAACCCAAAGGGTTTGACCTTTCGGATCGTGAATGGTTTAAGGTACCTATGCAAACCGGTAACTTGCATATTATGGATGTTTATCAATCATATTTTACCGGAAAGCTTATTATAACCGTATCCTGTGCCATTACCAATGCTCAAGATGACATCTGCGGCGTAATAAGTGCTGATATTCAATTGGAAGAGCTTTTAAGACGTGCGAAGATGTTAAAGGCTGATGAGGATGCAGAAGCAGAAGACATCTAACAGTGCGTTGAAAAAGTACCATCTACTGCGTCAGTTAAACAATCCAAACTGC
>CAYJHK010000145.1:0-5618 GCA_964369515.1 uncultured Desulfovibrionaceae bacterium | reverse complement strand
TTTCCAAAAAGGTCCCTCCCCCAAGAAAATTTTTACAAAATTAGAATCACGTGGTGAGTACGCAAAGTTATTAACTTATCATATAATAATATACCAATGGTGCGATGGTGAGCCTGTACACGGCAAAGGGGATGAGCGTTATGCGTGAAAGCAAAGCTACGAAGCTTTTGATGGCAATGAGCGCAGTTATAAAGGATGCCACAATGCCAAGTGCGAAAAACGAAGCATCGTCCACACTTAAGATTTGCCAGCTTTTTAATAGGTCATAGCCGGTGGCTGCAACCATGATGGGGACGGCAGCGATAAAGGAATATTCAGCGGACAGTTTGCGGCTTGCGCCAAGCAGCATACCGCCCATAATGGTTGACGCAGAGCGTGAAAAGCCCGGCCATAGCGCAAGGCATTGAAAGCAGCCAATGATTAGGGCATCCTTCATTGTAATGTTGTCAAGGGTCTTAAGTCTTTGGTGCATTGTATCATGTGGCTTATTCTGCGGCGAATGCAATTTTATATAAAGTATGGCACGTTTTTCCACAATAATCATGAAGAGTGCGCCCACAACCAATGCCATGAGCACGGTTTGTGGTGTGAAAAGATATGTTTTTATATAAGGATGCAAAAGTAAGCCAAGAACGCAAGCCGGTATGGAAGTTAGCACTAAAAGCATAATGCCACGCATCCCCGAAAAGTGTATTTGTCCGTCGATGTGTTTTTGCGGAGCCAGTAAGCCCCAAAAGCGTGGCCAGTAAAGGACTACGACAGCCATGATGGCACCAAGCTGAATTATAACCTCAAATGTTGCTGCTTTTTCGCCGGTAAAATTGAGTAAGTCACCGGCAAGAATGAGGTGTCCTGTAGATGAAACGGGTAAAAATTCCGTAAGACCTTCAACAATGCTTAAGATAATAGCTATATACCAATTTTCCATAATTTCAAATTTCCTCTAAGCAAAAAAAGCATACTTCACTGTAAAACGAATTGTTGTCTTATAACTTAACTGTTTACAAAAAAACACATATCGAATATGGAAGATATGCTTACAAAAAAAAGCTTTTACAAAAAACCACAATGTCTTATATTGCCCAAAGCAGGGAGGATAGTATGACACAAATAATTCCGCACAGTGAGCTTTTACAGCGTGCCTTAACGTATGTAAATGAAAAGCTTAATGAAGATGCAAATCGGCTCAAAAATTCACCCCATACACTCATGGATATTTTGGACCAAGCGGGAATGCGCTTTAATTTAACACCTCTTGATATGGAAACCTTACACCGCATTTTTACTAAGGACATGCCGGAAAACTAAAGTATTGTATATCCGGATTATTGTCAAAGTTTCTATGGTCGATTTTAGGGCGTGATAAAAATGACTGCGAAATAAGTTCTGTGTTGTCAAGGGGACGAAATGTTTCTTTATTTTGTAAATAAAATAGGATGTTACATTTTTTTTACGGATACTATAATTTGTAAGATGACATTTCATTATTTTTATTGTATCGGAACATGAGGAATTACTCACTATTGGGAGAATTTAAGTTTTGCTAGACTGTATATGGCAAACTTGATGAGGTTTTAACCCGGTTAACATTGTAAATACGAGGAAATATTATGGAAAATAAAGCAGAAAAGTCAAAGGTCTATTTTACAGATATGCGCTGTAAGGTAGGCACAAGCTTGCAGATGAAACTTGAAAAACTTATTCGCAAAGCCGGTATTACAAGTATGGATTTAGAAAATAAATTTGTGGCCATAAAAATACATTTTGGTGAGCCGGGCAATCTGTCGTTCTTGCGTCCGAATTTTTCCAAAACGGTGGCGGATGTATTGCTTGGCGAAAAGGCAAAACCTTTCTTGACTGACTGTAATACGCTGTATGTGGGACGCCGCAAAGATGCGCTTGAGCATATTACCGCCGCTTATGAAAATGGTTATACGCCTTTTTCCACCGGTTGTCATGTGATTATTGCCGACGGTCTTAAGGGAACCGATGAGGTGGAAGTGCCACTTGAAGGAACACGTTATTGCCAAAGTGCAAAAATTGGTCGTGCCATTATGGATGCCGATATTTTTATTTCGCTGAGTCATTTTAAAGGACACGAGATGACGGGATTTGGCGGTGCCATAAAAAATATTGGCATGGGCAGCGGAAGTCGTGCCGGAAAAATGCATATGCACAGTGAAGGAAAACCTGCGGTTAGCGATGAAAAATGTCGTAAATGCGGTGTGTGCATAAATTATTGTGCTCATGAGGGTATCTCCTATGATGCCGAGAAGAAAGCACATATAAATCATGACAATTGTGTAGGCTGCGGACGATGTATCGGGGCGTGTAATTTTGATGCCATTGAGCCGTCGTGGGCGAGCAATTTGGATACACTTAATGGAAAAATGGCAGAATATGCCTTGGCTGTGGTGCAAGGAAGACCGCATTTTCATATTAGTATAGTTAACCAAGTGTCGCCGTATTGTGATTGCCATGCAGAAAACGATGCGGCCATTGTTCCGGATATTGGCATGTTTGCATCCTTCGACCCTGTAGCTCTCGATAAAGCTTGTATTGAGGCTGTTAATGCGGCGCCGGCCATCGGTTCAAGTATTATGCAAGATTGCGGCTGTGAGCATGGGCAACTTGGCGATCATTTTAAAAGTGTGCACCCGGTGACTGACTGGCGCAGCCAGCTTTCACATGCCGAAGAAATCGGTCTTGGTAAGCGTGATTATGAGCTCATTGTAGTATTTTAAGTTGACATTACTAATGTCAACTTTTTAAAGGCACACTTGCTTCGGCACTTAACAGCGCAAATAAATTGCGCTTATGCCTACGCAGTGCTTGACTGCTCTTGCAGTCAAGATAGTAATTTCAACTGAAATTACTATACCATTTCATAATTGAAGTTTTTACTGGGTGTAACAGGCTGAATAAATATTGCCGGTAACGCTGCGTGTGATACACGTACCGGCAATATATGTATTTAATATATATTTTTTTAGGAGATTTATTGATTAAGCTTGATTGCGTTAAATTATTGAAAAATCAATGGAATCTTCAGTACTCTTTAACAAAATGTGGAAAAGTTTGCCAATCCGGCCGTACTTTAATTGCGCGAGTTTATTCTGCTAAAACTGACTAAAAGGTTTATTATGCCTCACAAAAAAATATTCCGATTCGCCTCTGCAAATAAGCGGTTGGAATTGAAATTTAATAGTTATAATGTAGGTATCTTTATAGTTATAATTTCAATTCTTTTATGTACTCTTTACTACATTGCAAGCAACATTGCTCAGAATGTCTCAAAAAATTATGCGTCTTTGTATTCCTTTAAGACAACAACGCATTTAAATTCCGCAATTCTTCAAGATTTAACTGCCTTACGCTCAGTAGTAAACTCCAAGGTCATAAAGGATTGGTTTGCCGACGAAGGCGATGTGCAAAAAAAACAGCGTGCTTTTGAGGCCATGCGCAATTATTTAAACATCACTCAGAACAGTCTTTTATACTTTGGTATTGAGGCATCGGGCGGTGAGTTTAGCTTCGATCAAAATACCACATTTGAAACTTTTGTCCCTTCGGCCATACTTAACCCTTCAAGTCCGGTGGATTCATGGTATTTTGAGGCTATTAGTTCTAAAAAATCCTATGAACTCAACGTGGATACCGATAAAATATTAAAGCGCACTTTTGTATGGATAAATCATAAAGTTATTGATGATGACGGAACTGTGCTTGGTGTTATCGCAACCGGCATTACTTTTGATAAAATTTTAGCTGAAGCATTTAAAGAATATAGTGATATAAACATTCGAGGTGTTGTTGTCGACGGTAAAGGCTTAATGCAAATTGACAGTAAAGTAGGGCAATCTACCGTTATGGACGATAGTACATTAAAATTTGAAAAAGCTTTTCCGTATCCTGAACTTAATAATGTACTGTATTCTTACTTAAAGTCTTTTGATGGCTTTAAGGCTGCGAATAAGGTGCCGGATGTAATAACCCTTCCGACAAAAGCTGAATATGATTATGTGGTCATAAATCCCATTGAAAATACGGATTGGACACTGTTAACTTTTTTCAATACATCAGTGCTCTTTCCTTTTCATTCCTTTGTACCTCTGATTTGGGTATCCTTGGCTCTTTTTCTTCTCTATGTTTGCATTCTTGGGCTAATTGGGCGTAAATTAGTTTTTATACCGCTTGCGAGACTTGTGAAAAGCTTAATGCCAAACTTAAATAAATCAAGTGACTTAACTGAACAGTTGTTTGAAAATGCAGAATATAAATACGCAATTTATGGAATTGAACGCCGTGACGAAATAGGAGTGCTCGCCAATACCATTCAAGATCTTCATAACAACTTAGACGTTAAAAATGCCGAACTGACTTTAGTCGCCAAAAAAGCAGATGCTGCCAATGAGGCCAAAAGTATTTTCTTGGCAAATATGTCCCATGAAATTCGTACCCCCATGAATGCCATTGCCGGAATGACGAAAATTGCCAAAGAGTTTTGCTTTGACAGAAGAGCCGGAAATTGCCTTTCAAAAATTGAATCTGCTTCTTCGCAGCTTCTTGCCGTCATAAATGATGTGCTTGATATGTCCAAGATTGAAGCAAATAAAATTGATATTCATTCAGAAATATTTGACTTCCCGAAAATGATGCGACGTATAAGTACGCTTGTTTCCTTTCGCATTGAAGAAAAATGCCAAAATTTCACGCTGGTTTTGCATGATGATGTACCCCGTTACATCTTGACGGATGAACAGCGCATTGCACAAGTTATAACAAATTTTCTCACCAATGCTGTGAAATTTACTCCTGAAAACGGAGATATAATCATGTGTGCCGAGCTTGTAGAAATGCAAAACGAGGAGCAATGCACCATAAAAGTCTTCGTGAAAGACAGCGGAATTGGTGTTTCTGCTGAGCATCAAAGAAATCTTTTTAAGCCTTTCCAACAAGCTGACAGCAGTATTTCCCATACTTTTGGTGGAACGGGACTTGGGCTTGCCATCAGTAAACAGCTCATTGAATTGCTTGGCGGGGAAATTATCTTTGAATCTGAGCCGAACAAAGGCACAAAAATAGGATTTATTCTTCCATGCGCATTACCAAGCAGTCAAGCCATTGCAGAAGATGCTGAGACTGAAGGTACTACCACAGACGAACTGAACTTTGCCGGAAAACATTTCCTGTTGGTGGATGATATTGAAATTAATCGTGAAATCGTGATGGCTCTGTTGGAAGAATCGAAAGCTTTATTTGACGAGGCAGAAAATGGACAGGAAGCAGTGCAGAAATTTCAAGAAAATCCTGACAAATATGCAGTGATTCTTATGGATATTCGTATGCCTAAAATGGATGGCTATGCAGCATCACGGGCAATTAGAGAGATTGAACGGGTAAGTGGTAAGCAAGTTCCTATTATTGCCATGACTGCCAATGCCTTTCGTGAAGATGTGGAGAAGTGCTTAGCAAGCGGAATGAATGGACATGTGGGCAAACCCATTGATTTTGACGAGCTTTTTGCCTTGCTGAAGAAACTTGTTTAGATCTGGAATCAAAGCACGGCATTCTAATTTTGTAAAAATTTTCTTGGGGGAGGGACCTTTTTGGAAAAA
>CAYJHK010000144.1:0-5626 GCA_964369515.1 uncultured Desulfovibrionaceae bacterium | reverse complement strand
TCATATTTAGCATATAAAGCTATATAAGAAAATAATTGTGCAGAGGTCTTAATTTGCAAATGATATGTTTTTTAACGTATACTATTAAAATATCATAAGAAAAATCACTACAGATTTTATTGCAAAATTTGTAGTGATTTTTTCTTGATTTGATTGCTATTTCTTCATAAACTACCGCATAATTTTGCGGTATAAACGTTTGACTCTTGCTAGGGGAAAGTATGTTTTTAGATTCAAGGCTGCAAGAGCTTTTAAAAAATGCCAGAAGTATTGCCATAATCGGTGCCAAGGATAAAGCAGGACAACCTGTTGATAACGTTGGGCGTTATCTTATTTGGGCAGGATATGAAGTTTATCCGGTGCATCCTGTGCGCTCAAATGTGTGGGGACTGCCGACGTATAAAAGCATACAAGACATCGAGGTGCAGGTGGATATTGTCAATGTTTTTAGGGCATCAGTCCACTGTGCGCAACACGCAAGGGAAGTTGTTCATCGTCATGAACGGGGTCTGCATTGTTCGTGTTTTTGGATGCAAGAAGGCATCTCTTCACCTGAAGCTGCAGAGATTTTGCAAGGTCGACAGGTGCAAATTGTGGAAAATATGTGTATAAAAACGATGCATAAGCATTTTTTCGGGGCTTAGTTTATGGTTGCGGTTTTTGATTGTAAAATGTGTGGGCAATGTTGTGAAGGACAGGGCGGCATTGTGGTAAGTCCTTCGGATTTAGAGAGAATTTGTTCTCATCTTCTGCTTGATGCACAAGAATTTTTGGCGCAGTATGGCCATATGCACAATGGCAAGTTAAAAGTGCGCAGCGGTGACGATGGTTTTTGTATTTTTTTCAAGCAAGGCGAGGGCTGTGCCGTGCATGTGGCAAAGCCAAATATTTGCAGGGCGTGGCCTTTTTTCCGTGGGAATATGCTGGACGATGAAAGCTTTTTTTTGGCTAAAGACTATTGTGCCGGCATTCGGGCAGACAGTACGCACATGGAATTTGTGGAAGAAGGGATCAGTTATTTGCAGGAAAATGCTTTGGAAGCAAATGATGCAACAACAGAAGCTCATGCGTTGCTGTCGGTAGAAAAAGTTATTAATTAAAATATGTTGTAGGCAGTTTCACATATGAAGAAAAGTCGTCAAATAAGCCTTAAGGATTGCTATGAAGTGCTGCAACTTCAAAAAAATGCAAGCCTTGAAGATGTGAAAAAATCTTATCGGCGACGGGCTTTTGAATTGCACCCGGATTTAAATCCCGATAATCCCGAAGCAGGTAAGCAATTTCAATTATTAAATGAAGCCTATGTGGCTTTATCGAATATCCTGCAAAAGGAAGAAAATAAGTCAAATACACGAGCAAAAGGCGCGCAAACTACTGCCGGTACGAAAACATCCTATGATGCTGCGGCACGGGAAAAATATAAGCAGCAGCGAGCTTATGACCCCAAGGAAGGGGCACGGCGTGAGGCTGAAGCTCGCAAGCGTCAAGAAGAACTGCGTCAAGAAAAGCTACGTCAAGAAAAATTGCGCCAAGAAAGACAGCAGCAGGAAAAGCTGCGTCAAGAAAAATTACAGCAAGAAAAATTGCGCCAGCAAAAAATCCAGCAAGAAGCCGAAGCTCGCCGCAAGATGGCTGAGGAAGCTGCCGAAGCAGCCAGACAGAGAGTTGAAGAGGCTGAAAAAGCAGCCGAAGAAAGCGCGCGCAAAAATCAAGAAAGCGTTAAGGATGAGCAACGCCAGCGTGCAGCCAACGAAGCCTATGGCAAGGAAGGCGTTTTGCACGAGATATTGAACGATTCGTTTGCACGGCGGGTGTTTGAAGATATTTATAGCGAAGTGAATAAGCAAAATAGCGAAAAAGAAGCTCGGAAAAAGGAAGCGGAAACGGAAGAAGATGCAAAAACGAGCAGTGATGCACAGGCGCATACAAATGCCAACGCCAATACAGCAAAGCCTGAAACGCCACCTGAGCAACCTCCCATTGCCCAAGTGGAGCTTGGCGACAGTAAGCCCTCAACGCATACGGCAAATTCCTTTTCTGACAAGATCAAGGGCTGGTTTAAGCATCAAATAGATGATGAGCAAACCATTAAGATGCCGGCGTCACATTTATTTGCCGGTTCTCGTATTCGCTTGCAAATTCGTCGTGGCCTGTCGGAGGAGCTCACCACCGTGGAAATTGTTTTGCCAACGGATTTTGTGGTGGGTAAGCCTTTGCGCCTGCGAGGGCTTGGAAAAAAGGTGGGCAAATGGCAGGGAGATTTATATTTGACCATTGAAAGGAAATGATTGCATTTTACAGCTTTGTGCTATAGGGTGTTGCTAAATTAAACATTAGAGGAATTTTCATGAGTGATATTATAAAACCTGCTACGCAAGATACTGAAACTACAGGCGAAGATTTTGCCAGTCTTCTAGAAGCATACAGTAATCAAGGGCAGAGACTAAAGCCCGGCCAGAAAATACGTGCTTCCATTATTGACATATCAGGTGAGAATGTGTTCCTTGATGTGGGCGTTAAGGTAGACGGCATCATGGATCGCAAGGATGTTCTTGACGAAAATGGTGAAGTTGAAGTTGCCATAGGTGATGAAGTTGAGGTGTGGGTTACTGCGGTAAGTTCGCAGGAAATTCGTCTTTCCCGTGGCGGAAGTGGGGTAACAGCCCTTGAAGATGCCAAAGAAGCCGGCATTCCGGTGAGCGGAAAGATTGTAAGTGCATGTAAGGGCGGATTTAACATTGAGGTTTTGGGCAAACGTGCTTTTTGTCCCAGCAGTCAAATCGGACGAGTTTCTTTTGAAGATCCTAATGCTTGCCTTGGTCAAACTTTAACTTTCCTTGTTACTCGCATCGAAAATCAAGGGCGCAACGTTGTTGTCTCGCATCGTGCTTTTCTGGAGCGTGAACGCAAAGAATCCTTAACCAAACTTTTGGAGACAGTGAAAGAAGGCGATACCGTAGAAGGCAAAATCTCTCGCCTTGCTCCCTTTGGTGCTTTTATGGAACTTGCGCCAAGCGTCGAAGGAATGATTCATATTTCTGAATTGACGTGGTCACGCATCAGTGCTTCCGATGAAGCTGTCAGCGAAGGCGATGTTGTTCGTGCGAAAGTTCTTTCCATTGCCGAAGATGCCAAGGGCAATGTGCGTATTTCCCTATCACGCAAGCAGGCCGAGGGAGATCCTTGGGCAAATATGGAAGACCGTCTGCAAGTTGGCGACGTTGTTTCCGGAAAAGTGGTGCGTTTGACAAGTTTCGGCGTTTTTGTGGAAGTACTTCCCGGTATTGACGGGCTTGTGCATGTATCGGAAATGTCGTGGACAAAGCGGGTGCATAAGCCACAAGACCATGTGGCCGTCGGCGATATTGTGCAAGTGAAGATTAAGGAAATATCCCTTGATAGTCGTCGTCTTTCGTTGTCCATGCGTGATGCCGAATCCGACCCTTGGGCAAGTGTGACGCAGGCTTTTCCTGTGGGCAGCACCGTAAACGGTACAGTGGAAAGTCAAGCAGCCTTTGGTTACTTCATTAATTTGGCTCCCGGCGTCACCGGTCTTTTGGCCAACGCCGTTATTAAGGATGCCAAGGAATTTTCGAAGCTTGAAAAGGGACAAAGCGTAAGCGTTAAAATTGTCTCCGTGGATTTAGAAAAACGCCGTCTTGGACTTGGGCCGCTGAATGCGAGTGAAGACGTTGTGGAAGATACGTCTTGGAAAGAGCATGTCAAGCCTAAGCCCAAACCGGGTAAGGAAAAGGCTGAGAGCGACACTGGCTTTGGTAATCTTGGGCAGGCTTTTGCGGCAGCTCTTGATAAAAAGAAGTCATAGAGACCTAACACGGTTTATATTATGTGAAATGAAATCGGAATGGCGTGAAGTTGGGCGTCATTCCGATTTTGTACATTATGAGAGTATTTAAGTTGTGTCTGAATGGACATAATTTGTGAATTTTGCAACAATTTTCCTCTTTCGCCTGCTCAAATTTCCTTAACAGCCGATTGAAAAAGTCAATTTCCGTCACGGCGTTCAAATTTTTTTATTATAAATATTTACTGTGAGAATTTCTATGTCTGCGCATCATAAACTTCCCGAAAACGCTCCCCTTTCGTTTTCAGCTGCTACCATTTGGCGACTTACTTGGCCGCAAATTATGGTAATGTTTTTCTTTTTCAGCATGGGGCTTTGCGATGTCTGGACGGCCGGTGCGCTTGGAAATGACATACAGGCCGCATTTGGCACTGTGGCGCAAGGAAATATGTTTTTGCAGGTGCTGGCCATGGCTCTTGCCAGCGGAGCAACTGCCACCATAAGTCAAGCCATTGGCGCAAAACGTATGCAAAGAGCGGTGCGTTATATAACCTTGGTCATCTACGCCACCCTCGCCTTTGGTACTGTGCTCGCGCTCATAGCCTATGCTTGCAAGGATTTCATTTTTTCATTTTTGCAAACGCCGCAAAGCATATTGCCCATAACTTTTTCTTATTGGGATATTACACTTTTAACATTGCCGCTGGGTTATGTATTTTCCACAACATCCACGTTGTTTAGGGCAACACGTCAAGTATTTCCGCCGGTATTCGTCGCCTTTTTTATGGCTTTTAGCAATGCTATCGGTAACCTTGGCTTCGGACTTGGCTATTTTGGTCTTCCGGCCTACGGCTACCTTGGTATAGCGTGGACAACCTTTGTGTGCATGGGTTTTGGGGCACTTACCAATGTGATTTTATTAATACACAGAAATTACTTTAACTATACAAAATTTCCGGTGTGGCGGTGGGTTCGGGCAGCTTTGCCGTATTTATTTAAGGTGGCCATCCCATCAGGGCTGTCGCAACTTATTTGGCAGACGGGCTACTTGGTGCTCTTTGCCGTAACGGCGTCCTTGCCCTTTGACAAAGTTCACGCCTTAGCCGGTTTGACTGCCGGTATGCGCCTTGAAGCCTTACTTTTTTTGCCGGGTATGGCTTTTAGCATGACAGCGTCGGTTATGGTGGGTAACAGTCTTGGTGCCAATGATGAAAAGCAGGCGCAAAAACTGGCACGCACCATGTACTTGAGCGGAATGGCATGTATGAGTGTGGTTGCTCTCATACTTTGGCCTTTTATTCCGCAAATGGCCGAAGCCTTGACCGGTGACGCCACAACCCAGCAGATTACGCAGAATTATTTACATATTAATTTTTTATGCACCCCCTTTATGCTGGCAAGTATGATTTTGGGCGGGGTTATGACCGGAGCCGGAGCAACTCGCTATAATATGCTGGTATTTGGCGGTTCTTTTTGGCTTGTGCGCTTGCCTGTGGCCTATGTGCTTGGGCATTTTGTCTGGCAAAGTGCTTCGGGAGTTTTTGTGGGGATGCTTGTTTCTCAAATGGTGCAGGCTATCCTTATGATTTGGATATTGGAGCGTTTTCCATGGAAATCGTTTGCCATGCGCAGTAAACGTAAGAGCTCAGCATAAAAATAGGTTTAAATTATATTAATATGTGGCTATTGTCTTAACACAGTAAAATTATGCTTAATTTCCAATGCTTTCCACCATACTTTGACTTTTCTGGCTCATCCCGATAGGGATGAGCAATGTGCGCGTTTTGGGAAAGGATGGGGGGGGCTGGGGAGAAGGAAAAC
>CAYJHK010000143.1:0-5706 GCA_964369515.1 uncultured Desulfovibrionaceae bacterium | reverse complement strand
GCCTAGAGTTCCTTCCCATAAAAATACTTGCTTTTTTTTAGAAAAGTTCTAGACTTTCATCTTAAGCGAAAGAGTATACTTCATTGACAAATAAATATCATCTTTTTCAAATATATCAATTAATTATAAGTATTCTATTTATTGAATATTTATGAAGATATGCTTGCTACAAATATTTTTCTATGTGCACATTTGGAGGAATACCACATGTTTCCCTTACGCTATATCCATGCCGCTGACTTGCACCTTGACGCCCCTTTTCGAGGATTGCGTCATAAAAGTAGTAATGTACATCCGGATTTGCCGCAAATTTTGCAAAAATCAACCTTCACCGCCCTTGAAAGATTGGTTACTCTTTGTGAGCGAGAAAGGCCGGATTTTCTTGTCATTGCCGGAGATATTTATGATGAAGAAGATCAAAGCATCAAATCGCATCTTAGCTTGAGGGATGCTTGTTTACGTTTGCAAAAAATCAAACTTCCCATTTTTATGGTGCATGGCAATCATGATCCGGTTAATTCACGCTTAAAAAGCATACAATGGCCTGAAAATACATACATTTTTCCTGCAGAAATGGAGGTGAAGGGAGTAAAGAGCAATACCCACGACTCCATCATTGCCTTGGTGCACGGCATAAGTCATGCGAGCAACAAGGAATCCCGCAATATCGTTACGTCGTTTTCCCGTGTGCAGGGTGAACATATGCAAGTTTTCCAGCTTGGCCTCGTCCATTGTGCTTTAGATTGTGTGCCGCCTGCCGATCGTTATGCGCCGTGTTCGTTGGCGGATATGAAAAACACCGGATTGGACGCCTTTGCCCTTGGGCATGTACACGAAAGGCGCATGGTCAATGAAAATCCCTTCGTGCTCTATGCCGGCAATACACAAGGCTTGCAAATTAATGAAGAAGGAGAGCGTGGTTGCTATGTTGTGGACGTAAAACCGCAAGGTAAGGGCAAACCTTTCGCCATAAACAGCACGTTTCATTGTCTTGGTTCTGTGATTTGGAAGAAATTGACCATCAATGCCGACAATGTCCATCAAGCCCATGAGCTGGAAGAGCGCATCGTGCAAGGCATTGACGAACTCATTGCCCAAACGCCCATGCAATGCGAAGCCTTGATTGTGCGCATTATTTTGACCGGACACACCGAACTTGACGGCGAGCTGCGCTATAAAAACTTTAGTGCGGATCTTATGGAACGCATTCAGAGTACGCTCAAAGGGCATCCCATCGTGTGGCTAAAGGATATGTGCGTGGAGACTTTGCCCAACATTAATATGGCAGAACTCGCAGAACGTGATGACTTACTTGGTGAAACCATGCGCCTTGGTGTAAACTTACAAAACGATAACAACTCTGCCCAAAATTTTGTGCAAAAGGCGGTGGCGCCGTTGTATGGTTATGCCAGAGCAAAGCAGCACTTGGCAAAGCTGAGTGAAGATGAGAGCATGGCATTACTTGAAGATGCAAAACGACTTTGCGCAGATATTATGGAGAGCCGCTAATGTATATTCAGTCTTTTCATATAGATAACTTTGGGATTTTTTCACACATCGACGTAGAAAATCTTCCCGACGGGCTTGCCGTATTTCTTGGCCGCAATGAAGCCGGAAAATCCACTTGCTTGGAGTTTTTTCGCACCATGCTTACCGGATTTCCGCAACTTCGCAAGAATGATGTGCTCAACCGCAACTTCGCAACGGTACGCCCGGGAAAGAGTGGAGTTGCAGGGGGTTCCATCACCTTGCAGCTTAAAGAGCTTGGGCTTGTGCAGGTGACACGCAGGCCGGGCAAGGGAAGCGACAGCCTTGTGCTCACCGACCAACATGGCGGTATCTTAGATAATATGCTCATGGAAAATATTTTGTCCGGCGTCAATCGAGATATGTACCGCAATGTCTTCGGATTTTCTTTGACAGAATTACAAGTCTTTGAAAGTTTACAAGACGAAAGGGTACGCCATGCGCTGTATGGGGCAAGCTTTGGTATGAATATGCGCTCCCCCGGTGAGGTCTTGAAAGAGCTGGATGCAAAGATGGAAAAGCTTTTCAAGGCGAAGGGAAGTGCGCCGCTCATAAATGTGACACTTAAAAATTTGGAAGCAATTCAAAAAGACATAGCAAGTATCAAAAATGAGTGCGCACAATATGACAACTTATGCGAAAACCGCACGAATCTTGAGCGAGAATTACAGCAACTTCGCAATGCGAAAATTGATTACGAAAAAGCAAGGCGCAATGCGGAACGTCAACTTGGGGTTTGGAAACAGTGGGATGAATGGCGAAATATTGAAAATCATTTGGCAAGACTGGAAGACGTTGCGGTTTCCTTTCCGGAAGATGGAGTAGGGCGACTTGAGCGGGCGCAGCTTGTTTTGCAGCAAGCCACACGCCGCCACGAAACAGAAGAAGATCGCCATGAAAAACTTTTGGAAAAACTCAAGGAAGTTGAGCCCATAATTAATACCACGCTTGTGGAAAATCGTACCGTATTACAAGGCTTAAGCGAACAAAAAATAGCTTTTCGTCTGGCGCAAGAAGGGCTTGTGCGTAATATTGCCCATTTACAAAGAGCGCAAAAACAATTGGATGCGTACTTAAAAGACCTTGGCCCCGGCTGGACGTGTGCCGGTATCCACAAAATTGACCGCTCGCTCTTGGTACGCAATGAGCTTGAGCAAAAATCCCACGATATTCAAGCAACGGAGCAAGCACGCATTGCGGCTACCCTACATCTTGAAAAAGCCAATGCCGGTGTTGTTTCGGCAAAAAATACCCTTGAGCTTGCGCAAAATGCCTTGGAGCAACTACCCAAAACGCAGGCCGTTGCCAATGATGAAGAACGTGAAAATATGCGGCGTTATGCGGCGCTTATGGAAAGCACAAGTCATGGTTTAAAAGAAAAAGAACTGGCATTGCAAGCTGTTAAAAAGACCTTCCAGCGCACGCTCAGCCCTTTGTCCTTGCGCTTTGATGCGCATGTCGACAAACAGAGCATTAAGGATGTTTTGCCCACACTTGAAAACTTAAAATGTTGCCAAGAAGAGGCATTGGGGCTTGCGGGAAAAGCTCAAGAAGCTCGGCGTTACTGCCTTGATATGGAACAGCAACTGGCACAAACTCAAGAAAATGAAGATGTTGCGCGCTTGCGGCATGAACGCTTGCGCAAGCATTTGCAAAGTAGCGGCGTTACTTCTCGTGAACATATTGACGAGCGAGCCAAGGCCATTCGTACCCTGCGGCATCTATATACCGGGTTTTGTTTGGAAAAAGACAGGCTTAATGAGATTAGCGATCGCTTAAATTCCAGCATTGCACCAAAGCCTGTGAAGAGCATTGCGCTCATGATCATTGGAATTATCATCATCTTGTGCGGCTTGACGGCATTGGCATTGCCCATATACTTCGATGTTCATGAAATAGTGATTACCCCAAAGCATATTTTGCCCCTTTCCCAATGGTCAAGTTATCTTACTGTGCTTACGGGAGCGGCTTTTTTGAGCGGCGGTTTGCCTCGCTCCGGCGCCGAACGTAAACGGCATGAGCTGGAGATGCAGGAATTGAGCGACCGTGGCAATGGAATTCGTCTGGAGCTCTTGGATATGGAGGGCGAAATTCAAGAATATTGCCTTAAAGCCGAAGTCACTTCTGCCGACCCCATAACGCTTGATGCTGTGGAAATCTTGCTGGACCGTGAACGGGAGCAATGCGCAACTCAGGAGCGTATGCATATGGATCTTGAGGATTTAGAGGCAGAATATTTAGAACTGGCACGAAAGACAAAGCTTAAGCGTCAAGAATTCCACGAGGCGCAAGGTCAAGAGCAGCAAGCTCTTCTAAGGTGGCATGAGTGTTTGCGCAACCAGCATGTGGAAGCAATTCCTTCTCCCGATGCAGCCAATACATTTTTTGCCCGTGTGGAATCGGCTCTGATGGCGCAAGCCACGGCGCAGAATTTGGAAGAAGAAGTGCAGCAACTGTTGAAAAATATGCGTGAATATAAAGAAAAACTTTATACTATTCCGGCTATTAAGGTTGTAATTTCGTCTGTGCCGGATGCCGGCGATAATCATGAGCTTTCGCTTTCTTCTTCGCAAGATGAAACAGATTCCGACTTATCCGTTACTAAGGAAATGGATTCCGGTCTAGCTTTCATCAATGAAAATGAGCTATTACAAGCTGTACAGAGGGTGCTTGAACTGTGTCGCGAAGCCGATGATGCCCTTGCCGTGCAGCTCAAAGCCTCTTCTGCCGTGGAGAATGCACAATATAACTTGGATTTGGCAGAGAAAAGCTTATCAGAAATGACGCAAAGTTCGCAACTTGCCGAAAAGCAGTGGAAGCAAGCGCAAAATGCGTGGTCAATGCGTTTGAAAATGATGGGTTTGGAAATGGATATTTCTCCTAGCCTTATACATACTGTCCTTGAATGTATGGAGAAATGCCTCAATGTGGAAGCTGATATCGAACGCCTTAGGGAAGAGAAGGAACGCATGTTGCGTCAGTGCGAACTTTTTGTGGAGCCTCTTAAAAACATCTTGAAAGCGTTGCAAAAATCCTTACCCGAAAGCATTGCAGATTCAATTATTCCGCATCAAGAAAATTGGTTGCAAAGCCTTGATGAAGTACTCATGGACCTTCACGCCACCAACGATGCCGAAAACATTAAAAAACAGTTGCAAGAGCAGATAGCCAGCCATGAGGAAGAAGTGGAAGAAACGCAAAGGGCTTTGATGGATGCCAATAATAACATCCATCACCTGTATCATCTTGGTAAGACCAATAATGATGAGGATTTTATCCGTTTAGCCCAAACCCATGCGCAAAAAAGAGAGCTTGGACGGCGCAAGGACGATCTTGAGGATGCGTTGCGCCTTGCTGCCGGCGATCAAGATTTTGAGGCTTTTTTGTTATCGTTTGTTAATTATGAAAAACACGATTGTGAACACTTGGTGCAAGAAAATGAACGCCTATTACAAGAATTGCTACAGGAAGAGCAGGAAAAAATGCAATCCTTTGCCGCTTTGGAAGCCAAATTGCATGGCCTAACTCATACCGATACCCTTGCCACCTTGCGTCAAGAGGAGAGCGATTTGCAGGAAAGTTTGAGTCAGGCAAGTGCAGAGTGGGCACAATATGCCGTTGCAAAACAAATGCTTATGCAGGCTAAGCAGCACTTTGAAAAAGAGCGTCAACCACAGGTTATTCGTCTTGCATCGGAAATTTTTGCACGCATTACCGACGAAAAATGGAAGGGGCTTTCGGCGTCCTTGGAAGATAACAGTCTCAAAGTGGTTTCCACAGGCGGCGAGGCATTGTCGCCGTATATTTTAAGCCGTGGAACACAAGAGCAACTCTATCTCTCGTTGCGCCTTGCCTACATTCGCAATCATGCGCAACATGCCAATGCCCTGCCGGTGATTATGGATGATGTGCTGGTTAACTTTGACCCGGAACGAGCAGAGCGCACAGGTTCTGCGCTTTTGGATTTGTCGCAGTCCGGTAAACGCCATCAGGTTCTCTTTTTTACATGTCATCCGCATATGGCTGATATGTTGCAGAAAAACTATCCTGAAAGTAAAAGGTTTATTGTGGAAAACCAAAATATACGCCACGATGCTTAGGATATTTGGGATATTTAGGGGAATACTGATTAATTATTTTCTTGAGGGGGGAAGGGGAACTTTTGCCAAAGCCCAAAAG
>CAYJHK010000142.1:2078-5738 GCA_964369515.1 uncultured Desulfovibrionaceae bacterium | reverse complement strand
CCCCCAAAAACTTTTCACACGCCATATTATTTACTTCGTAAATAATATGGCTATTCTGATTCAATTAACGTGGCTTTTATTCTTTTTGTGGGGACATGAATTGAGTTTTAAGCTAATCCACTGTATTAAATAGTCGAAGCTGAAAAACGCATTTTCATGCATTTTTCAGAAAGGCACGCTCACTCCAAATGCCCCTTCGGGGACGCCGCAAGTGAATTGCGGCTCATTTTACGTGGCGCAAAATTTTCACTATCGTTCAAATTTTGTTAGTCGTCACTGAAAAGCCGGTTTCTAGCTCCATAAAAATGCCGGAAAAGTGCATTCCATGCCCTTGTTTTCGGCATTTTTATTTGTATATTTTAACTAAAAAAATGTTTAATTTTATACTGTTGACATGTTTTTCAGTGACGACTAAATATACTCTGAAAGAATTTTTCGTAAGAAAAATTCGCATGAAAGTTTTTTGGAAAGGGGGTTTGGGAGAAGAACCTTTTGTTCACAAAAGGTTTTCCCCAAAAAAAGCTGATAAAAGGCAATAACCACATCATATACCAATGGCTAAAAGCTCACGAATTTTACGGAACAACGCTCTTTTCGCACCTTTCGTTTCCGGATTGTCCTCACCCCTTGCTTTTTGGATCAAGCTTTGCAACTCTTGTATTGCCGGATTTTCCGGTATCCATTGCGCAAGGATACGTGCTTCTTCCTTGGCATCAGCGTTAAGCAAGGCGGTACGAATATGCTCGGCATGTTGTAAGAGGGCGGTATCGTTGCTATGTCCGGTTTGCAAGGTCGCCAGCGCATCTTGTATGGGAATGGGGTCGCATTGACGCAAGAGTTTGCCAATAAATTGTAGTTGGCGACGACGTGCTTCGTGATTGGTGAGTTTTGCCATGAGCGTGAGTGCCGTCAGCAAATCATCATTGAGCGGAATGTGTTTGAATTGAGCGACGGAAAGCTTGGCCAGTTCTGCGCCAAGATCCTTGAGGGCATGACTGTCACGCTTTTTCTGTGAACGACTTACAACGTCGGCACCTGCGTTATTATCTTCCGCATCTATTTGATACTTTTTTTTCTTTGCCATATGTTAACCGAAAATCCCCAGTAAAACTGCCGCAAAAATAAGGACGGCGATAAGTCCGTTTAATGTGAAAAAGGCCATATTAACACGGCGCAAATCGTCGGCATGTACCAAGCGATGCTCCCAGAGTAAAATGGCTGCCATGACAGCCAAGAGTGCGTACCACCACCATGAAAGTTGAGCGTAAAATCCCGCTATCAATAAGAAAATTACAGTCATGGCATGGGAAAATGCCGCTAAAGCCAAAGCTTTTTCAAGGCCAAAACTAGCAGGGATGGAGTGGAGTTTATATTCTTGGTCAAAATCCACATCTTGGCACGAATAAAAAATATCAAAGCCGGCAACCCAGAAGAGCACAGCAAAGAAAAATAAAATGGGCGTCATCAAGACAGCTGCGCTCAGCTCAGGTTTTATGCTAATCCAGCCGGCCAGCGGCGCAAGCCCAAGGGTAGCACCCAGCCAAAAATGGCATAACCATGTGAAACGTTTAGTATAGCTGTAAGCTGCGGCAAATATAAGTGTGGGCAGGGAAAGCCATAGACATAGGGTATTGAGCGCAGCTGAGCTGCCAATGAACCCCAGTGCCATAAGTATACAGAATATTTTGGTTTGCCTTACAGAAACTTCGCCGCTGACCAAGGGGCGGTTTTGTGTGCGTGGGTTTGCGCTATCTAAAGGTAGATCCACAAGACGATTGAAGGCCATGGCAAAAGAGCGAATGGCAACCATGGCAAGTGTCAAATATATAAGCGGTTCCCAAGGCGGCATCCCCCGTTCGGCAAGGAAAATTCCTGAATAGGCAAAGGGAAGTGCGAAAATGGAGTGTTCGATTTTTATCATTCGGCAAAATGCCATAAAATTTTTAAACATAGCAACCTTCTTTTGTATTTGCTTATTGTCTTACTCATTCAAAAACAGGAGGCTTCGATTACAGCAAGCACTTGATCATCTTTTACCTTTTTTGCGATGTGTAGGTCAAGCTTTAAAAGATTCGGCAAACTGACGGTTCACGTGATTCCGATTGTGAGAGTATGTACTTAGTCGTCACTGAAAAACATGTCAACAGTATAAAATTAAACAATTTTTTAGTTAAAATATACAAATAAAAATGCCGAAAACAAGGGCATGGAATGCACTTTTCCGGCATTTTTATGGAGCTAGAAACCGGCTTTTCAGTGACGACTAACAAAATTTGAACGATAGTGAAAATTTTGCGCCACGTAAAATGAGCCGCAATTCACTTGCGGCGTCCCCGAAGGGGCATTTGGAGTGAGCGTGCCTTTCTGAAAAATGCATGAAAATGCGTTTTTCAGCTTCGACTAGTTTATGAAAAACTTCAATAATACAAGCGTTTGAGAGCGGTGTCGAGAGCAGAGCGGAACTTTTTGGCGCAAGCAAAAGTTCCCCCCACAAAAAAAATAATCAATCAGTGTTTCCTAATAATCTTTCGAGGTGACAAGCCCCCCATGTACGCAAGGCGTGTAGTACAGGGGAAAGAGTTTCACCGTATTCGGTCAATGTATATTCAACCTTCGGTGGTACCTGCGCATAGACGGTTCTGTTGATAATGCCATCTTCCTCAAGCTCACGGAGTTGATTGGTAAGCATACGTTGCGTTATTTTGGGGATTATTTTTCGAAATTCACCAAAGCGCAAGACTTTATTTTCAATAAGTTTGAAAACTATAACTGCTTTCCACCTTCCGCCAATGACAGTTAAGGCTGCCTCAACCGAGCAACCGCAGGGCTTAGAATATTCACGTACCATTTTTTTCTCCCTAAAAAATCAATTATATCAGTAAAGGTATACTTTTTGTAAGTATATTATTTCATTGTGCCTACTTGCACATGTGGTGAATATCTTTTATATGATTTTCCAATGCATGGCAACACATGTAAGTATCCTATTTTTTTATGATATTTTTGATTGATACTATACAAAATCTGGAGGAATCTATGTTAACGCGAAGAAATTTTTTAAAAACTTCAACGCTTGTGGCAGCAACCGGCGCACTTTCTTTACAAGCAACACCTGTGCTCGCAAGCACTGAAAATACCATGAGTGTCAAGGAGGCTATCTTCACACGGCGTAGCGTTCGCTCCTATACCGAAGAAGCCGTCAGTCAAGAACACATTGATATGCTTATTAAAGCAGCCATGCAGGCTCCAAGTGCGGGCAATAATCAACCTTGGGAATTTCTGGTGGTCACTGACAAAGCCAAGCTTGAAGAAATTACGCAAGTCAAAAAAGCTGTGAGTATGGCGAAAAAAGCTCCCTTGGGGATTTTGACTTGTATTAACCGTGATTATGAGAAATTGAAAGGATTTGGCGTGCAAAGTGTGTGTTGTGCCACACAAAATATTTTGCTTATGGCGCACTCTTTGGGCTTAGGTGCTGTTTGGACAAGTGTCTACCCCAATGAAGAATTTGTTGCAGGCTATAGAAAAGTATTTTCATTACCGGAAAATATTATCCCTGTTGCCTTTGTTGTCATTGGACATCCCAAAAAACAGCCGGCAGCAAGAGATTATTTTAAACCTGAACGTGTGCATATAAACACTTGGAAGTAATATGAAAAA
>CAYJHK010000142.1:0-1978 GCA_964369515.1 uncultured Desulfovibrionaceae bacterium | reverse complement strand
AGATTATTTTAAACCTGAACGTGTGCATATAAACACTTGGAAGTAATATGAAAAATATACAAATAATTCAATCTGTCAGTAAAAAATCCATGAAAGCACTTTTGCTGTTTACGCTTATATTTAATACATCCTTAGCCTATGCGACGCAAAAAAACAGTGATAACCTTAAAGAAGTGGAAATCGTGGCACAGTTTGACACATTGCGCCCGGGCTATGTGGCCATGTCAAGTGATGGACGCATTTTTCTGACCGTATCACCATTTTCCAACCCCGAAAGCAAGGTGGTGGAACTTTTTACCGACGGGAGCACCAAGGCGTATCCCAACGCACAATATGCTACGGGTAAGGACTCAATTATCCAAAGCACCATTGGCGGAAAAATGGATAGCAAAGATAATCTTTGGGTCTTAGATATGACCAATAGAGAGTTTGTTGTTTGGGATACTAAGAAAAATGTCTTAAATAAAATCCTCAAAGTTCCGACAAATACCCTTAAAGAGACTTCTTTTTTGCAAGACTTTGTGTTAGATGAAAAACGTAACAGAATTATTATTGCCGACCCAACACGAGGTAAAGACCCAAAATCTCCAGCTTTTATTGTGATGGATATGACAAGCGGTCAAGGTGTGCGTATGGCTGAAAACCATAAGGATCTACAGTCAGAAAAAGAAAATGGCTCGCCCGTCAATCCCATTGCCATGGATCCACAACAGGAATGGGTATACTTTGGCTCTTTACATGGAACGAAAATTTTTCGTGCGCCGGCAAAAGCCTTTGCAGATGAAAAAGAATTGCTACAGAGCATAGAACTTTATGGGCCAAAACCCTATTGCGACGGCATTGCGGTGGACGCTGAGCAAAATGTCTATATCACTAATATACAAGAACAAACCATTGGCGTAACCCAAAAAGGAAGCTATAAAGATATTGCTCGCCTTCCTGCCGGTCAATCTTGGCCTGATGGGCTTTTCATTAAAGGTGGATATGTCTACGGCGTGGTTAATCAACTTAATAGGTCAGCTGCCCTTAACAATGGTAAAGACATAACAAAACCTCCTTTTTTGGTGGTACGAACCAAACTTATCCAAAAGTAAAATAAAGCCAATACTGTCTATATTGTTGAAATAGAAAAAAAACTCGAAAGAGCATACAATAAGGAGAAAAAAATGGAAAATGTGAAAGGTATTGAACTGTTGAAAGAACGTAGAAGTGTGCGCACTTACAAGGATGAAATTGTCAGCAAGGAAGTAATGCAAAAAATTATGGACGCTACTCGTTTTGCACCTTCATGGGCAAATTTTCAAGTGGCACGCTATACTTTCATCACTTCGCCCGAAAAAATCGCTCAATGCATTACCGACGGCGTAAATGATTTTGCTTATAATATCAGTACATTGAAAAACGCAAGAAATGTGGCTATTCTCAGCTTTGTAAAAGGTAAAAGCGGTAAGCTTGACCTTGAAAAGGATGAATTTGCCACAAATAAGGCCAATGTTTGGGAAGTTTTTGATGCCGGTATCTCTTGTCAAACTTTTTGCCTTGCTGCCCATGCTTATGGCGTCGGTACATGCATAATGGGCGTTATCAATGATACGGAATTGGCTAAAATTGCTGAACTTCCGAACGATGAAACCGTAGCCGCACTTATTGTTTACGGTTATCCGGATACGGATACAGCCGCAACTCCACGCAAGGATGTGGGAGAAGTTTGCCGCTTTATTGACTAATTAGTCGGAGCTGAAAAACGCATTTTCATGCATTTTTCAGAAAGGCACGCTCACTCCAAATGCCCCTTCGGGGGCGCCGGAAGCAAGTTCCGGCTCATTTTACGTGGCGCAAAATTTTCGCTTGCGCTCAAATTTTGTTAGTCGTCACTGAAAAACCATGTTTTAGCGTCATAAAAATGCCGGAAAAGTGCATTCAATGCCCTTGTTTTCGGCATTTTTATTTGTATATTTTAACTAAAAAAATGTTTAAT
>CAYJHK010000141.1:0-5764 GCA_964369515.1 uncultured Desulfovibrionaceae bacterium | reverse complement strand
TGAAAAAGGGCAAACTACTGCGTCAAAATTTCAAACGCAAACCGCTTATGTATGTCTTTGAAGACGCTAATTAAATAAAAAGTTATATGCGCTAGCTAATTAACTTAGCACTAAAAAAGAAAATTCTCACTCCAACCTCAGAGGATTGTAATTTTCAATTTATTGAAAATTACAATAATTAAAGCGTTTTAATTGAAAGGGGGGAAGAGGAAGCTTTTGGGTTTTGGCAAAAGTTCCCCTTCCCCCCTCGAGAAAAAAATAAATCAGTATTTTCCTGCATACACGATGTGTTTTGGCTTTTTATCCTGACAGACGAATAAAGGCAAACCCACGAAAATCTATTTTAGAGTCATTATATGAAAAGAATTTTACTTTGTCACGATGGTTCAGAACTTACAGAAATGGGCATGAGTTTTTTATATAAAGAGCTACTTAATCATGACATTATTGATATTCTGTATGTTATCCCGCAAAACTTAATTCACTATGGACAAGTGGATCAACTGGCTACCCCTGACAGTAAGCAAGAATTTATTGAATATGTTCAATCCATCGGAATACAAGAGTGTAAGGACAAACTGGGAAGTTTTCAAGATAGTATCAATGTTTTTGCAGAAAATCAGAATATACAATTGAAAACGCAACTGCATGTTCGTTGGGGTGATGCCATAAAAATTGTGCGAGAATTTATTTCTGACTATAGCATAAGCACCGTTCTCATACCATCTCGAGTTTGGGGTATAGACTGGCATAGGAAAAAAAAGTTAGACAAACTTATACATGTAGAATTGAACTCTTTACACATCATCTAGTTACATTGGAAATAACAATTTAGCGTAAAGTACCCCATGGAGTTGTTGTGAAAAACATATTTAATCTTACCCTATATAGTACTGTACTCGCTTTATTTCTATGCATTTTCCCATTCGATAAAGCATGTGCTGATGATTTGACCGATGAAAACAAGTCCTATCGATTTGGCGTTATTTCTCTTGCCCATCCCATTGTACTTTACCGTCAATATATACCTTTTTTTGATTATATCAACGAGCATCTCCCTTGGAGTTTTGAGCTTGTGCTTTACAAAGAATACAAAGACGTTGTGTTAGCCATCAGTGAAGGAGACATTGATTTGGCTCTCTTTGCCGGAAATACATTTATTCAAGCGCAAAATCATACAAATCTAACGCCCATTGTAGCTGTATGTTCCAGTAATAAAACCACAAAAAATTATAGTATTTTTGTGGCTAAGGACGATAATACCTCCATTAACTCCCTTCAAGATTTACGAGGAAAATCCATTGCCTTCGGTTCGCTTCAGTCCACTTCCAGTTATTTAATGCCCGTAAAATATTTAGCGGAAAACGGTATTACATTGCATGATTTTTCCGGTTATGCCAATTTATCCAACCATGATGCCGTGGCACGAGCAGTTTTAAGGGGGAAATATGCTGTTGGGGTTATGGGTGAATCATTTGCGCAGCGTTTTTTAGAACAAGGACTTAAACAAATTGCAACGACACACGCATTTCCGGGTTTTATCTTAGTCGCACGTTCAGGTGTATCAAAAACGGTAAGTATTGCCTTGCAAAACTTATTATTAAATATCGACCCCACTTCTGAAATATTTCAAAAAAAATCCATTCATTGGCCGGAAATTTTACAGCATGGCTTTGCTCCCGTTGTATTGGATGATTATAATGTATTCAAAAAACAGCCACTGCTCCATAAATAGGTTACGATACAACAATGAAAATACTGCAAAAATATTCCCATATACAACGCTCGCTTTTGTCAAAGTTAGTACGTATGCACATAGGCATACAAACAAAACTTTTAACTGCTGCCATACCCACATTACTTTTTTTTACCATCATTTTGAGTTTAGCCATTGTTAAACGTGAGAACAACATTATATATAAAGATACGGTGCAACAAGGTTTAACCATAGCCAAAAGTGCTGCCTTCCTTTATACAAATGCCCGAATTTATGAAGAGTTGAATATGGTTGATCCTGCCGGCATGAGTGAGTATTTAGAATATTTTATGGCAGACATGATGCGCCTTGACCCACGTATGCGAAACTTTTTCATATTGGATGCACAAGGTCAAGTTTTGGCGCATAATAAGTTACGTGAATACGGTAAATTGTATAATGATGATTATACCCTTGATTTATTGAAAAAGAAAGAGGAACGCATCGAAGAAGTCTATACCGACCATGAGCAATATATTTTGCGCATTACCGTACCCTTGGCCATTGGTTCAAAATTTTGGGGTTTATGCCGCATTGATTTTTCGCTAAACGAAATGTACAGCTATCACGCCAATTTGCGTAACGAAGTAATCTTTCTGGCCTTTTTCTTTCTGCTGGCTTCAATTTATGTGGTATGGCTTGCCGGACGCCACTTTGTGGCTCCCATTCGCCAACTTACCGATAATATGAACACTATTACCGTCGAAGGCGAGGTGAAGCAGTGCTTGCCGACGCTTCCGGAGCGGGATGATGAAATTGGCGAGCTGCAAAATAGCTTTGTGTGGATGCTTGAACGCTTGCAAAAAGTGGAACAAGAACGCTTGCAAAATACTGAAAGAATGATTCAGGCTGAAAAAATGGCAGCCATCGGACAATTGGCTTCCGGCCTTGCCCATGAAATCAATAATCCCCTTGGGGGAGTCATTCTTTGCTTTCAAAACCTCTGTGAAGGGGACATGAATGAGCAAACACGTCGGCAACACGTTAAAGTTATAGACGATAGTCTTGAAAAAATCCGCAGCACAGTGGGTGCTTTTTTACGTTTTGCAAGACCGGCTCCTCTTTTTATGCGTCAAACAAATGTGCAAAACATTTTCGGAAATTGCTATAATTTGGCGGAATTGACCTTGAGCAAGCATAATATAAAAATATATATGGATTTGGCGCAAGATATGCCGGATGTGCAATTGGATCCCGATAAAATAGAGCAGGTTGTGCTTAATTTAATTCTCAATGCGGATCATGCAATTATGGATATACCGGCGCAAGCAAGGGACAATGCTTCTGTTTTACTCAAATCGTATACTGACAATGGCTATCTTTTTATAATTGTTGCAGATACAGGCCAAGGCGTCAGTGAAGATATACAAGAAAATATATTCAATCCTTTCTTTAGTACCAAGCCGGAGGGCAAGGGAACCGGCCTTGGGCTTGCTGTTTCACGGGCGATTATTGCGCAGCATGGCGGCTCGTTAAAAGTTAATGCCAAGCTAAGGCCGGCATACAATGATATAGTGTATACAGGAGCTGCTTTTGAAATTAAAATCCCTCTCACTGTTTAAATTACTTTAAAAATTTCGGGGTTTATATGGGCACACATTCTATACTCTTGGTGGAAGACGAACTCTCTATGCTTTTAGGTATGCAGCATACATTGCAAAAAGCCGGCTATGACGTGCACACAGCCGACTGCGCCGAAGAGGCATTGTCATTGCTTGCTAAAAATGATTTTGACTTAATGATAAGTGATTTGCGTATGCCCGGCATGAGTGGCCTTGAACTTTTGCAGCATGTTCGTGAATATAAACCGGACTTAGGAACCATACTCATCACCGCCTTCCCCGAAGTTGAACTTGCAGTTCAAGCCATCAAAGAAGGCGCCTTTGATTTTTTATGTAAACCTTTTCAAAGCGATGGCTTACTCATTGCCGTTACTCGATATTTTAAGTATCTGGATTTAAAAAAAGAAAATACACGCCTACGCTACGAACGGGGTGAAAAATTCATTGGAAAAAGCCCTGCCATGCTAAAAGTTTTTGAGCGCATCCATGCCATAGCCGATGCCGGCGTGCCTGTGCTTATTCTTGGGCCAAGCGGCGGAGGCAAGGAGCTGGTTGCTTCTGCACTGCACAATTTGAGCAGCAGGGCGACAAAACCTTTCATTAAAATTAATTGCGCAGCCCTTCCCGAACAATTACTCGAAACTGAGCTTTTTGGTCATGAAAAAGGGGCATTTACCGGCGCACAAGCAGGGCGCAAGGGCAAGTTTGACGCAGCCAACGGCGGAACAATTTTCTTCGATGAACTTGGCGAAATGCCCTTGGCTGTGCAGGCCAAGCTCTTGAGGGTGCTTGAAGACCAAGAAATTACTCCCATTGGCAGCAACACTCCGCACAAAGTCGATGTAAATATGATTTTTGCCACAGCCAAAGACTTGGAAGAGGCCATGGAGCAAAAAACTTTTCGTGAAGACCTTTATTATCGTATTAATATTGTTCCCATTCATCTGCCGCCACTGCACATGCGTGGCGATGATATTCAACTCCTTGTGGCCTACTTCATGGAAAAGTTTTGCACCGCCCATAATCGAAAATTACAATTATCTGAAGAGGCAAAACAAGCATTGTATAACTATTCCTATCCGGGAAATGTACGAGAATTGCGCAATAGCATTGAGAGAGCCGTACTGCTGGCAAGCGGTGATACCATTCGAGTTGCCGAACTACCGGAACGCATCCGTGCCAATGCCATGCCGGCTACTCAATCCAATCAGACAACTACTCACAAGGATGAAAATGCTACTGCCCCTACTCTTTCCGAAACACGAGCACAGGTAGAACACGCACGTATCCTTGAAGCTTTAAAACATACGGGGGGTAAAAAAATGCTCGCAGCACAGCACCTTGGTATAACCAGAAAGCAATTGTGGCTTAAGATGAAGGAATTCAACATTAAAGTATGACAGTGCGTTGAAAAAGGGCAAACGCTTTACTTTCTGTATCTGTAAAGCTCGAAGACTCGCTTAACAGCTATGGCTTCGCCACCCTTCGGGTCGGTACTGTATCAAAATTTCAAACGCAGATCGCTTAGGTATGTCCGGATATACGGCGCACCTTGGATTGTTTAGCTTCCTTGCATATGAAACTTTTTGAACAAACTACTGAAATTTAAGAATAAACTATAAGGAATGTTCGGATGAATTGGTCATCGGAACAAAATTTCAATAACTTTTTACTAGGTGAAATCTATGAAGAAAATTTTACAATTATGCATATTATGTCTATGCATGGGAGTAGGCATGAACGCATATGCAGGCGTTCAAGACGCTGCTCTTTTTAAAGCCATACTAAGCAGCAATGTGCAAGCTGTGAAGCAAGCATTGGCGCAAGGAGCGGGCGTTGAAGCTCGAAACGACTTTGGAAATACTCCGCTGCTGGTGGCTTGCCAATTTGGAAACGTAGCAGTGATACAGCTTTTAATAGACAACAACGCAGACGTAAACGCCTCTCGTACAGGTGCTGGCCATACTCCACTTGCTATGTGTGTGTCCAATATGCAGATAGTCAAAGTATTACTTGCCAACGGAGCCCGAATAAATGCTCAAGATAAACAAGGGCAAACGGCGTTGATGTTTGCCTCAAGAGATGTTTTTGAGCAGATTATTCCCGTCATAGAATTATTGCTTAAACATGGTGCCAATGCCAAACTGAAAGACAAAAATGGCAAAACAGCGTTAGATCATGCCTACGTCGCCCGCACAGAAGCTTTTAGTGAAGAACGCAAAAAAGTAAGCACTCGTATTATACAAATTCTTAAAAAGCACAGATAGAGATAATCTTGCAAGAAACTCTTGTGGCTATAAATCGTTGAAACTATAATTAGTCGTCACTGAAAAACATATTAACAATCTAAAATTAAACACTTTTTAGTTGAAATATACAAATAAAAATGCTAAAACAAGGGCATGGAATGCACTTTTCCGGCATTTTTATGACGCTAAAACATGGT
>CAYJHK010000140.1:0-5793 GCA_964369515.1 uncultured Desulfovibrionaceae bacterium | reverse complement strand
GCGTCATTAGTTGAGGCTGGAAAAAGCATGGAAATGCAATTTCAGCCTCAACTAATTTAAACACATTGAAAGGCAGGGCTTTTTCGCTTTGGAAAATCCCCTGCCTTTCAAGAAAATAAATAATCCCTACTTCCTTAAATACCCATCAATAGAAGTTATTTACCTTTTTATATTAAGATATGTCTTTAGTGCTTCAATAAGTTTAAGCATATCAATGGGTTTAGCTATGTGCGCATTCATGCCACTGTCAAAGGCTTGTTCTATATCATCTCTAAAAGCATTGGCGGTCATGGCCACAATGGGTACAGTCAGTGCGTCTTCACGCTCAAGCTTACGAATATTTCTCGTGGCGTCATAGCCGTTCATATTTGGCATTTGTATATCCATCAAGACAAGGTCGTAATAGTTAAACTCTGAAGCTGCAAACATTTCCACGGCTTCGGTGCCATCGCTTGCTTCTTCGATTAAAAACTCATAGGGAGACAAGAGCTCCATGGCAATAATACGATTAATATCCACGTCATCAACCAGCAATATACGTTTACCGCTTGGAATAGTCAGCTCATCAGAGTCGACTTGCTCGCCTGTACATTCAGGCTCCAATTCTCTCAGCCACACTTCAAAAGAGAATTCACTGCCAACGCCTTCGGTGGACGTAACACGGATCTCCCCGCCAAGCATCTTGACAATACTTTGACTGATGGAAAGCCCAAGCCCCGAACCGCCGTAGTTGCGTGTCACATGGCTACTGCCTTGCTCAAAGGGGTTAAAAAGTGTCGGCAAAACTTCGGATGCTATGCCAATACCAGTATCTTTGACACTGAAATACATGAGCGTGCTGCCGTCTTTGCGTTCTTTTTCTTCCACAGTAAGGTGTATAGTGCCAAATTCTTGAGTAAATTTCACAGCATTACCCAAAATATTAATGAGCACCTGCCGTAAACGTAGTTCATCAGAGATAAACTTAGAGCAAGTAGTCTGACTAAAATCCATGAGGAAGGTAATATCTTTAGAGCTACAACGCTGGCGCATACTATTTGCCACATCATCCACCAACGATTTCAACAAGAAAGGTTCTTCCAAGATTTCTATATTACCTGCTTCAATTTTGGAGACATCCAAAATATCATTGAGAAGACCGAGAAGGTGCAAGGATGAATCGTCAATTTGCGAGATATTGGGCTCCAAGTCTCTCTTGGTGTACTGCTCTTCATCAAGTTTACGCTTGGCAAGATTGGTCATACCAATGATGGCATTCATGGGGGTTCGGATTTCATGACTCATGCGTGCCAAAAATTCACTCTTGGCAGCACTGGCTGCATTGGCTTCCTGTACAGCACCCATGAGATTGCGTTGTGCTTGACGCAATTCTTTTTCCACATTTACACGCAAGGTTACGTCACGTGCAACACCCAAGATACCTCGCAGTTTATTGTTTACTGTAAACAGAGGCATACGCACAACATCAAGGATCTCCACGTGTCCGTCGGAAAATAAGATGCGCTCTTCTGACTGTAAGGGGCACTTGCTGTTGATGGCCTCTTCATTATTGGAAACATTGAGTTGATACATGGCACTTGGCATAACATCAACAGCCTTTTTGCCTAGAACTTCTTCCACATTCTTACCAAGGGAGGCTGCATAGCGTGGATTAACCGAAAGGAATACTTCATCGGCATCTTGATACCAAATCAAATCCGGTGAGGACGAAATGACCGTATCCAGTAAGGCACGTTCACGTTCAATGCGCTCTTGTTCATGAATGAGTTTCGTAACATCTTCAAGGACGATAATATACCCAACGTGCTCATTTTCTTTATTGGTGAGATAGTTGGTGTTACTTTTATAGTAGGTTTGGGTGGGTGCAAATAAGATTACCGGTTGTTCCCTTCCTTCGTGGAAAGCATAAATGGGGTTATTATTATCAGCAAAAATACTCACATCTATATACATTTTACCCACAACATCTTCAAGGCGCATATCCAAAAGCTCAAGGGCATTCTTATTTACATACACCACCTCACCTTCAAGATTGGTAATGGTTGCAGGCCCCTTGACGCTATCTTCGATACTTCCGGCCAAGTCATCAAATGAGTCGGCAAGTTCGCCAAGTTCATCTTTCACGTCGGCATTGAAGCGGAATTGGCGTTCACCATTGCGAAAACGTGTTATACCGGCAATGAGGTAGGTGACTTTCTTTGTCATGGCTGAGGCCATCCAAATAGCAACGAAGATGACAAGTATGGTCATAACCAAGGTGGATACAGAAAGACTTAAGGCTGTTTCCAAAAGAGATGAATTGATGGTGTCGAAAGTTTCAGCTGCAACAGCATCTAAATCCCTATCGGTGTTGGTAATAATTCTTTCAATCTCTTTTTCGGTTTCAATGGCAGGTTCATGGAAATTTTCCATGCCGGAGGTGGCTGTAACCACAGCAAAGCCACGTTTGGTCAAGCCATACTGCCCGGTATAGTAAGGAATGGCAGCAACGGTGGTTAACTTCCACAATCCTGACCATAAAATTTGAAATGAGCCGGATCCCCCATCCTTGGTGGTATCATACCAACCTTCACACTGAGGAGCAGAATTTAAATAACGACAGTCAAGACCCACCAAGCCTTGCTTTATCAGCGGTACGGCGAGTTTTCTTTCACGGCGCTGATCCTCAAAGGTGGGAACATCCCAAATAAAATCCGCATACGACTTACCGCTGGCTCGCCAATTATTATAAATTCTATCTTCAAGTAAGGGAACTTGCGGGTCGCCCGTTTCGGGGTCATATCCCGCTATGGAGTGGTGGCGAGGATGCACTATATTGCGTCCCTTATGATCCCAAATAAACACATAATCACCTTCAATGGGATCGGAAAGTTCCGTATAGCGTTCGGCTTTCGGCGTTAAATGGCTCACAAGTTCCATGATATGATCGTGATTTAAGGCGAGAGTTACATAACCAATGATGGAACCGTCCTTTGTCACCGGCGTTGCCCAGCGCACAATACCTTTAAACCGCTTGCCTATGGGATTTTCCGGCCCGGCAAAGGCAGCTTGTTCCGGCTCATAAGCAATGCCTTTTTTCTGAGCATTTTCCGGAGTATACATGCCTATAATCGGAGATCCCACATAGGCTCCGATGACATCGGAAACATAAATTTCACCGGCTTTAAGCTTCTTCAGTTCGGGAAAATATGTTTCGGCTTTTACAAATGTATTTTTCTTGTCTGACACGTCTTTCAAAGCAGAATCAACAACATCAGAGGTGGTTATCTTAATTTTTTCCTGTCCGTTGACATCTATGAAGGTGACTTCATGATAGAGGGGCAGACTCTTGGTTTCAAAATCATCAGGCTTGCGATAGTTGAAATAGTTCGCATTTTGTTCGTTGGAAACTGCTATATCCTTAGCCTTGGAAGCTGATTTTGTACTGACCCATTTCTTCCCATCTTCAGACAGTTTCCAGTCACTTTGTACAATGACATCCTGAGTTCTATTTTTAATAAATGTTCGATAGATATCTTCATCCACAGGCAGTGAAGCAATGAGGCGTGTGTCATCATCCCGTGCGTAGAGAAATTGCGCAACTCGATTTGCAACGTTGGTGGTGAGCCGTTCGATTTCTTGTGTTCCTCTGGCATCAAGTGCTCGTCTGGCATCATCCACGGCAAGTTTACCGGCAACCGTGAGTTCATTAACGGCTTTGTCGGCAAGGTCTTGTGTGCGCACCTGCATACTTGTCCCGAGAAGCATGGCTTGTTGCCAAGCGACCAGAGCAATGAGAATAAGGGGGATTACCTTAATGACAATAAAGATGACTATAAGCTTTGCACGGATGCCAAGACCAAGCTTAGTCAAAAAATCCTCAAGCGACGAAAAAAATTCTTTTTTTGATTTAATCATGGTGTTTCTTTTTGTTAAAAATTTTATGGGCGTTTACACAAAAAGCTAACATTTGTCACCATTTTTTTTATCATGAGACAAAAGGCAAAAACATGTAAAAAGTAGGAGGTTTACAATAAAATGAGTTATTACTCTGTTTCTTGTATTGATGGTTTTGGAGCTTGCCACGTAAAGGGCAAGGGTGCGTTTATTACGGCTTTTTCGCCAAGCCACGGGTTGAAGTACCCAAAAGATAACCACGGACAAGCTTTACGCAAGCGTTTTTTAAAATTTTTAAATCCAACTGCCGGTCCCATGCTGATATTATTAAGTATTTTTATGTACATTTCCGGATCGATATTTAAATTGCGCAGCTGAATAAAGCTGATCCCATATGTACCCACAAGCTCAATCAAGGCTGCAAGTTCGTCTTCCGTATCGCTGACACCGGGAAAGTAAAGAAGATTTAATGAAACAAATACGCCATGTTCCCGTGCTACGGCCATGGAACTTTTCACGTCGGAAAACGTATAGCCTTGCGGCCTATAATATACTGTATACACATCCTCCCGAGCTGAATTTAAGCTCACTCGCAATGAAGTTAACCCGGCTTGAGCCAGTGACTTGATGGCTTGCGGACAGGAGGCGTTGGAATTTAAGTTGATGGTACCCTTACCCCCGGCTTGACGAAACATTTCTATGGCTTTTTGCAAAATAGGGGCATTGGTCAACGGTTCACCCTCACAGCCTTGACCGAAGGAATATATGGGCTTTTCAAGTTCTTGTCCTTCGTGATGACGCATAACTTCCACAATTTCCTCGGCATTTGGAACAAAGTCCAGACGACATTGTGGGGTGGCAACTATGGGGGAATCTTTTTCTTGCTGTGAAATGCAGCCAATGCACTTGGCATTACAAACTCGTGAAGTTGGCAGTGGTGCTTCGTGACGGCCAAGGGCTAAGTTGCGAGCCGCCGGACAATCATATTGCAAAACGCATTTGTGCAGTATATGTTGCATAAGTCTGTTATTTGGATATGCTGCCGCAAGTTCACGAGTCTTTTTGCTAAGCACATTTTTCTTTACCTTGCGAAATTCTTGCCTGACATCATCGTCAACTTTCTTGGCACAAATATAAAAACGCCCGTTTGCAAAACCCACGGCACCATAAGCAAAGAGCGGCAAGGTACAAGCATCGTCATCGCTATTATAAGCGGGGTGGGCTGTGAGTGTATGCGCCGGAGCTGCAAAGGCTGCCACGGCCAAATCTTCAAGCACCTCCATTTTGCCGCTTTCGGGGTCATAGCCGACGGCTCTGCGCTTTGGTAAAAAAAAGAGTTCGCTTTCGGGCGGTAAGGGCATAAGTTCGTCGGGCCTTGGAAGTCCCCAGACATTGCCTGTTCTACAAACCATTAGCAAATCAGGGTGGTCGTAAATATTGCCGTTGGCATCTGCCAGAACCATATGTGGGCGTAATAAAGAAGTGCTCATAGAATTCCTTGATTATCTGAAAAAATTGGAGTAAGATTTAAATACAGTCTGCCGGTATTGTATGCTATAAAAAAAATGAAGGTTTTGCCATGCTCATGATGATATTTACTACATTGTTTTTCTTCGGAATTTTTATTATGTTCGTCTTTATTCTTTTCGGACAAGAAAAATTAATCAAACAAGTAAATAAGGAACTTGAAACATTGCGGGCGCAATTGGTGATTTTAGAAAATCACTTTGTTGAACGTGGTGTTTACTCTCCCACACGGCGTGCTGAAAGTCAAGACCGTGTAAGCGATGAAAAAATGAGAGACACAGCTAAAGAGCGACACAGTTCTCCTTTGCAACAACCATCTCAAATCATTGTTCCTCCTGCTCCCTCTCCTGCTTCAACTTCCACAGCCTCTTCGGCTCAGGCAGCCTCTTC
>CAYJHK010000139.1:0-5808 GCA_964369515.1 uncultured Desulfovibrionaceae bacterium | reverse complement strand
TTGGCAAAAGTTCCCCTTCCCCCCTCAAAAAAATAATTAATCAGTGTTTCCTTAAGCTAAAAAAGGCACTAACCCAGCGAGCACTTTCAACTTTCAAACTCATAGAAATGCAGTTCAGGCGTCTGCGAAATCATGCCGGCTCCGGCAAGTTTTGCGTAAAAAAGCTCCAAACCACGTATTTCTTCAGCCTGCAAAGTATAGAGTAAGCCTTCGTGATAATAGGTATATAACTCTTCTCGTGTCAGCGGACAACCATAGGTCGTAAGGTCTAAGATTACATCCATATGCTCAAAGCTCCATGTTCTGGCTGCATGGAAAAGCAGGGTTGGATCCGTATGAAAAAGCTTGGCCTGTGCTGCTTTGCGGCTGACCGCCCACAGTCCAAAAATAAAGGGCAGACCGGTCCACTCCCTCCACTCTTCCGCTAAGTCATGACGATATATATAATCTTGGTGCTTGCGCAAACGCAAAGCCTCATCACCTATGGCTAAAAAAGCCTTGGGAGGCTGACCGCATAAGAGGGCTTGGCTTACATTTCCCACTCGAAAGTTACAGTTAAGGGCGTATTTTTGTTGCAAAAGCAATTGAAGCAAGGCTACAGAAGTGGCTGTTTCGCCTGTAATAAGAATTTCCTCACCTTGCAACTGCTCAATGGGGCAAGACGACAACAAGAGCACCGACATGACCGGCCCTTTGGAACCGATGGACAAATCCTTGATGAGTAAATATTGTTCGGGATTTCTGGCATATTCAAAGCAAGAGATGGAGGAGATGTGCAATTCTTCACGGGCAAGCATGGCATTGAGCACAGCCGGCGGTGCTGAAACCAGTTCAAATTCATGGGCAATGAGTCCTGCTTCCAAGGGATGATATATGGGCAAAACATTGAGATAACCGATGCGCCCCATGCGCAAGGGATGCGGATTTTTATGTGGCATGGTTCTCATCCTCGAGTATTTGATAATCCATAGTGCGTTGTTTAGGTAAAAATCCTGCTGCTTCGATGATTTGATGTATATCTTCACGCTTTAAGCTATAACTTGTGCCGGCAGCAGCCACCACATTTTCTTCCAGCATGAGGGAACCAAAATCATTGGCTCCGTACAGCAAGGCCAGTTGCCCGATGTGCGGCCCCATGGTCACCCACGAAGCTTGAATATTTTTAATATTATCAAGTACAAGGCGAGAAAGTGCCAGCATACGCAAATAATTTGGCGCAGGCTGAGTTTGGCAACGAATTTGCGTGTGTGCCGGCTGAAATGTCCATGGAATAAAAGCTGTAAAGCCATGGGTTTTATCTTGCGTGGCACGCACGGCAAAAAGATGCTCCAAACGATGCTCGGGCTTTTCTTCGTGCCCAAACATCATGGTGGCCGTGGTACGCAAGCCAAGGGCATGGGCTTCCTCCATAATATTCAACCATGTATCGGCGGAACATTTATTGGGCGAAACCTGCTTGCGCACTTCATTATGTAAAATCTCCGCACCGCCACCGGGTAGGGAATGCAATCCGCTCGCCTTAAGCCGTGTCAAAATTTCTTGCGTTGACAGATTATAAAGCTTTGCCCAATAGGCAATTTCCGGAGGAGAAAATGCATGAATATGGATACTTGGCCAGTTGCTACGAATAAAAGTAAGCAGTTCTTCATACCATGAGAACGGCAAGTCCGGATGATGACCGCCTTGCATAAGGATTTGCGTACCGCCAAGGGCGAGAGTTTCTTCAATTTTCTCTGCCAGTTGCTCCCGTGTAATCACATAGGCATCCGCTGCTTGCGGTGGACGGTAAAAGGCGCAAAAACGGCAAGCGCATACGCATACATTGGAATAATTAATGTTTCTATCGCCTACATAGGTAACGATGCGCTTAGGATGCAAACGCATACGCATGGCATGAGCAAGAGAGGAAAGTGTGTGTAAGTTTGCATCATAATATAATATTTCGGCATCGTTCCTTGTCAAGCGTTCACCTGCCAAGGATTTTTCGCACACTGCAAGCACTGCGCTGCTTTGACTAAAAGGACTGTATTTTCGCACATTTTCCATACTAAACATCCTTTGTTCCCCATGTATTGGCGGTGCTTACCGGCTCAAAGGCCGCATTGCGCCTCAACGGCGTGAAACCGGATTCTCGTATCATATGCTCAAGAGCAGCAATGGTCATGCCCTGCTCTGACGTTGCGCCGGCCATATGCCCGATATGCTCTTCAACAATGGTACCGTCAAGATCGTTGGCACCATAATAAAGGGCACTTTGCGCCAATTTAGTCCCAAGCATCACCCAATAAGCCTTGATGTGTGCAATATTATCAAGCATCAGGCGTGAGATGGCTATGGTTTTTAACTGCTCAAGCCCCTTGTGCTGACCGATTTTTTCCTTGGGCAATATCAACTTACTGTTTTTTGTCTGAAAAGGTAAGGGAATAAAGCAAGTAAAACCGCCGCTTATATCTTGCTGCTCCCGCAGGCGACAGAGGTGGTCCACTTGGTCCAAAGCCTCTTCCACATGCCCAAAAAGCATGGTGCAATTGGTACGAATTCCAAGACTATGCGCCTCACCGCAAATGCGTAGCCACGTCTTGGCATCGGCCTTCAGCGGGCAGATGGCTTCTCGCACCTTGGGCGCAAAAATCTCCGCTCCGCCGCCGGGCATCATGGTCAGGCCGGCTTCTTTTAAGCGGCGCAAAACTTCCATGGTGCTGATGCTTTCAAGCTTGGCAAAATGTGCGATTTCCACGGCGGTGAAAGCTTTAATCATGAGCTGAGGTGCAATACTGCACACAGAACGCAAGACATCTTCAAACCAAGAAAGTGGTAAAGTAGGATGACAGCCGCCCACAATATGTAATTCATCAAGCTGTAAGCCTTGAATATTTTGAGCTGAGGACACTTTATCCAAAATCATATCCTTACTGAGCACAAATGCGCCGTCTTGCCCTTCATCTTGCCGACAAAATGCACAAAACGCACATTCATTCACACAGACATTGGTATAATTTATATGCCTGTTCACCACATAATAGGTGGAATTTCCGTGCAATGTCGTCCGCACATGCTGGGCAAGCGCACCCACTGCCGTAATATCCTCACAGGCAAACAGTGATAAGCCATCTTCAAAGGAAAGACGCTCCCCCTGCATAACCTTTTCATAAATTTCTTGCAGCCCAAGCTGCGTATAATATTTGACGTTCAGCATAGTTTGTGAGTATGGTCTCATGCGCCGCAACTGTCAATATGTCGTTGCGTACTTTTTGTAATAAAATTAACAAATGCGAAAAACTCAAACGGTGATTTGATATGAAGACAATAACCATCGGCATCTCGCCCTGCCCCAACGATACATTTATATTCCACGCACTTTTGCATGAACTTGTCCCCCTCCCCTTTAAGCTGAAATATATTTTAGCCGATGTGGAAGAATTAAACGCACGAGCTGTACAAGGTGAGCTTTTCGCCACAAAGATTTCAGCCGGAGTTTTACCAAAAGTTCTGGAAAATTATGCCGTTTTGCAAAGCGGCGGCGCCCTTGGCTTTGGCTGCGGGCCGCTCATTATCAGCAAAAAGAAGCTTACGCCGGCGGAACAAGCCAAGGCTTCCATCGCCATTCCGGGAAGTATGACCACCGCCAATCTCTTGTTGCAAACGCATGGGGCATTCCACGGTCAGCGTCACGAAATGGTATTTGACCAAATTATTCCGGCAGTTCTCGACGGAAAAATTGATATGGGGCTTATCATTCATGAAGGCCGCTTCACCTATGCCCAATATGGGCTGCATAAAATTCTTGACCTTGGTGAATGGTGGGAGCAAAGCTATAACCTTCCATTGCCCCTTGGCTGCATTGCCGTGCGCCGTGACCTCCCCAAGGATATGGCTCTTGCGCTGGAGACGGGCATTGCCCAAAGCATCCTCTATGCACGCAAACATCCGCAGGCAAGTCATGAGTTTATCCATACCCATGCGCAGGAACTTTCCCAAGAAGTCACCACGGCGCACATCAAGACTTTTGTCAATGATTACAGCATTTCTCTTGGCGATACGGGAAAAGATGCCTTACGCAAATTATTATCGGTACAGACCCAAGAAACGTCACTTAATTCTATATTTCTAGAAAAATAAACACTTACTCGCAGGAAATTCAACATGCATCCTCTTAAGACCTCATTTTTTTCATCGCTCGAAGCCAAACGTTTAATGCGGCTCGGTATGCCCATCTTCATTGCCCAGCTCTCCAGCATGGGTATGAATTTGGCTGATACCATCATGTCGGGTCAGGCCAGCTCTGTGGATATGGCAGCCGTAGCTGTTTCGTGTTCTGTGTGGCATCCCATCTCACTGTTTGGCATTGGAGTCTTGCTGACAATCTCCCCTCTTTCGGCTCAATTGGTGGGCGAAGGAAGAAGCAAGGAATCGCCACACATTTTGCGTCAAGGCTTGTGGTGCGCTCTACTACTCACCATACCACTTATGATCCTATTTTATACTATATCCTTAAATATGGGGGCATTCAAGCTAAGTCCGGATATGGAAAGACTTTCCGGCGGTTATTTGCGTGCGGTACTGTGGAGTTTGCCGGGCTATTATCTCTTTATCTGCGTGCGTGGTTTTGTGGAAGGCTTTTCCTTGACACGACCAGCCATGCTGGTGTCGATTTTAGCACTTTTATTAAATATTCCTATTAATTACATTTTAATTTACGGCAAATTCGGCTTTCCGGCACATGGCGCAGTGGGCTGCGGAGTAGCAACAGCCATTTGCTTTACTTTTATGGGAATTTCCATGTTTGCCTATGTGTGCTGGGCACCACGCTTCAAAGAACTTGGGCCGCTCTTCAAACCCTTATTTATGTCGACGCCGCCGGCTATGCAAAATGCTGACGCCAATCTACCTGTGCAACCACGCTTTGACAGCAAAACCATCAAACGCATTTTCCGCATTGGCGTACCGGGAGCCTTAGCTATCCTCTTTGAGGTGGGACTTTTTGCCACCGCAGCCTTGGCCATTGCGCCGCTTGGCACCAACAGCGTGGCCGGACATCAAGTAGCCACCAGCATAGCCGGCGCACTCTTCATCCTGCCCCTGTCCATAAGCCAAACCACCACCATCAGCATTGGGCATTATCTTGGAGCCGGACAAATAACCAGAGCACGTTTGACCATTTGGACAACCATGGTTATCGGACTGGGCATAGCCTGTATAAGCTCTTTACTTATCTATATTTTTAGGGAGCAGATTGTTTACCTGTACAATGACGAAATGGCTGTTACAAGCCTTGCCATTGTGCTTATTGTCTATGCTGCATCCTTTCAGGTTATGGACAGTATGCAGATTATTTGCGTTGGCATCTTACGTGGTTACAATGACACCAACACACTTTTCGTGGTCTGCCTCATTACCTATTGGATCATAGGATTCCCCCTTGGCTATACGCTGTGTCACACAGATTTTATAACGCCTGCCATGGGGCCGGCCGGCTTTTGGTGGGGATTTATAACAGCTTTGAGCATTAACTGCCTCTGCTTTGGCTGGCGTATTCGACACCTTAACCGCCTCAACCCTGCTGAAGTACATAGGAAAATCAGCGTGTAATTCCCATGAATTATGTCGGCGATAATGTCCATTGCGACGAAGCAATCCCTATTGGTTACTTTCTGGATTACTTCGTCGCAACGACTCTGAATTAAAAGAAAAATTCAATCTAAAACCTAAGTCAAGACAAAAGCCTCATAAATTTATTGACTTATGAAGTATACTCTTTCACTTGATGGCCTGTTGATACATTAGTCGTCACTGAAAAACATGTTAACA
>CAYJHK010000138.1:0-5811 GCA_964369515.1 uncultured Desulfovibrionaceae bacterium | reverse complement strand
GGGTTTTCCTTCCCCCCAGATAAAAAGTAGCTGACTAAAGGCAATAGCCACGTAGCTGTAAATCATTTCAGTTTTGATTTAGCTGTAACTGCATACTCTGACCATCTATGAGTGAAAGAATTGCCTTCGTAGAATTTTTTTGGAAAACCAGTTGGCAGTTTTTCGCATCACCACATTGCATAAAGGCCGCTTCCGTGGCCTCCTTGTCCTTGCCTTGAGGCTTTTTCTGCTGCCCATCAACGATGACATGCTGTAATGTTAATTCCGCACCCCGTATATTTTCAGCTAAAGTGGCGACATTTGCAGGCGTTATCATAAAAGGAACCTCAAAGCGTATGTTCTTTAATTTGTTACCATGCATTTCAAGGCTATCTTTCACCACATTCCAGCTATAACCTGCAAATGAAAGCACATCTGCGTTATCGGTTCCAAGCTTAGTTCCCGGAGTTATCCAAAGTGCGAAATCCGACACAGGGTTGTCAGCAAAAAGCTGTACCATGAGAAAAAGCGGGAGTCCTGCCACTTTTTGTTCAAAATAATCAGCATTTTTAGCACTGTACAAGGGTACGGTATATTCACTGTTTCTGTGAATGGGGCTAAACTCAACGCTAAAACTCTCCAACGAGCCTACTTCGTGTTCAGCATAAAATTGAAATTTTCGCCCGTCAGCCATGGTAAAAACAAGGCGACTGCATTGTAGGTCGGGAAACTTTGCATCGGACACATTTACGCTTTTGCCTGCGGCTAAATCCTTAAGTGCAAGGCTGTCGGGTTCTGTGCCGTATTCACTAAAGCATTCAAGGCTCTTGATATTAATATTGGTATCATTACTCACTTTAATATTAGCCGCCATAACCAAAGAACTGCATAAAACAATAAATGTCAGCACAGCTCCCGAAAATACATTGACTTTCTTCATACTTCCTCCATAATTTTTGTTTTGGCGAAACTGTTCCCAGTTTCAAGTATGAGCACATAAGCTTTTATTTTTGGCATGTCAAAAGTATTATTTCTCGACATAAGTTCTCGTTCATAGACAAAAAAACCCTGCGCAATAGAATATATACACAGGGTCTTCAAAAAGGTTTTTAATAATTCTACGAACCGTGACAACCGGAGCCTTTAGCACAACCGGTTAACTTTTTCTTGTAGTCCTTGTCGTCAGGCTTTTTGGCTACTTCTTTTACGTGGCAGCTCACACAAGTGTCATACTTGGTTCCCTTCTTGGCGTGCATTACGAAATAATAACTCTTGGTGCCTTTTTTGCCTTTTAAGTCATCATGGCAACCGGCGGTGCTACATTTTCTGTAATCTTCCTTACCGTCCACGGGATGGTGACAGTCGCCGCAAGCAATAGCCTTGTGCGTACCATGATTAAAAACAACAGGCTTTTTCGTCACTGCCATTTTCAATCCGTCAGCCGGAGGGGCAGGTTTTTCGGCCAATGCCGGAAGCGCAAAGCCAATACCAAATAAGGCCACAAAAATCCATAGAACATTTCTCATATAACATCTCCTCAGTTAATGATATTCACGGACTAAGCCTATGGCAAAGTATACAAAGTGTCAAGATGTAGCGTACATAAAAATTTCACACTTTTTAAACACATCCAAGTTGATTAAAAAAGGCAAGATGCTGCGGCAAAATCCGATTTTTTAACGCACTTTGGGCTAAAGAGGAGATGTCACCTACGAGGATTTTTATTGGAGCAGAAAAAAATCATAACATCTAAAGAGCTCTGCATAATTCAAAAAGGCATGGATTGCCGCATCGCTTCACTCGTCGCAATGCATTGATTTTATAACAAAAGTCATTGCGAACGCAGCGAAGCAATCCATGTATTTTGTATTGTGCAGAGGTTTTAAATCATAACATCCAATGCGTGCTTGATACAATACCATGCTTATACATCGACATAGTAGTTGTCGCCACAACGATAAAGTATTGTTTATAATTAAAATATTGTATTCGATATGTGATGTTGTAGGCAAATGATTTATTTTTTTTGAGATATTTTTTTGTCTATTTTTCCATGATTTAGGCAATACGAACGCTTGATAATTATTTAGAAAAAAAGTATGCTGTTTTCAGGTTTCAAGTTACTACTTGACCATCGTTTTTCTGTGCTTACTTTGCCTTAGAGAAGTTCACAAAAAACTGAAAAATGTTTATGCCGTACAAGCTTAGGGAGAGACATAAATGTCTAGAATTCATGCAAACCCTGAGCATGATAGCGATATCATGCTTGAGGAAAAAATAAGTGAGCCACCGCTTTATAATGTTTTTTTACACAATGATGACTACACGAGCATGGATTTTGTTATTTTTGTACTGATGAAAGTTTTTCGCAAAAATGCTGACGTAGCCACAAAGATTATGCTCATGGTGCATGAAAACGGCATAGGGCTGTGTGGTACCTATACCCGTGAAATAGCAGAGGGTAAGGTGGTTATGGTACAGATTATGGCACGAGAAGCCGGATTTCCGCTAAAGTGTACATGTGAACGCGTATAAAAGATAAATAAATCGCACTTATATTGCGAGGGAGTTACCATGCAAGGTAGACATTTACAAAAAGTTTTGCACACGGCCTTACAAGAAGTGCAAAGACGTAAGCATGAATTTTTAACACTGGAGCATCTATTGTATGCCATGGTTGTTGAGTCGCAAGGACGCCTCCTCTTGGAAGGTTGCGGTGCCAATCCTGCTGTTTTACGTGAACAGCTTGAGGGATTTTTTACATTTCATATGGAAACTCGAGATGATGATAACCCTTCGCAAATTTTACAGACCGAAAGTGTGCAGCGTGTATTGACCAATTCCTTACGTCAAATTCGTGCCGCCGGGCGTGAGCTGGTGGAACTTGGAGATGTGCTTGCTGCCATAATGGACGAAGAAGAGGCATATGCCAGCTATTACCTCAAAAAGCAAGGGGTTAGTCGTGCCGATGTTTTGGAATATATTTCGCACGGCGGTCAGGGCAGGGGGTCTACCGGTACAAAACCGTCCAATTCCAACGCCCGTCAAGGACATGAAGACGATGATGACGGCAATGCCCAAGATGCCCTGTCTAAATACACAGTGGAGCTTACCGCCAAGGCTCGTGAGGGCAAGATTGATCCCTTGGTTGGACGGGAAATGGAGCTTGACCGCACTGTGGAGGTGCTTTGTCGACGTCGCAAGAATAATCCGCTCTTTGTGGGTGAACCGGGTGTCGGTAAAACAGCCATTGCCGAAGGGCTTGCTTTACGCATTGTAGAAGAGAAAGTGCCGGACATTTTCTTGGACGCACGTATTTTTGCTTTGGATATGGGCAATTTGCTTGCAGGAGCTCGCTATCGTGGTGATTTTGAAGGACGTTTGAAGAGCGTTATGCACGAAATCACGAAGATACCGCAAGCTATTTTATTTATAGACGAAATCCATACCATTGTCGGTGCCGGTTCCACATCCGGCGGTGCTCTTGATGCTTCCAATTTGCTCAAACCGGTGCTGGCAAGCGGAGAAATTCGTTGCATGGGTTCCACCACGCATGAAGAGCTGCGTAATCATTTTGAAAAAGATCGTGCGCTCTCACGCCGTTTCCAACGTATTGACATTAAAGAACCGAGTATTGATGAATGCTTAGCCATACTTAAAGGACTTGAAGGGCGTTATGCCGAACACCATAATGTTGTCTATCCGGTCTCAGTGCTTAAAGCCACGGTGGATTTGTCCGCAAGGCATATGCAGGACAAGCTCTTGCCCGATAAGGCCATTGATGTTATGGACGAAGCAGGAGCTGCCGTCAGTCTCAGAATGAATCATAAAAAAACACGGGTAAGTATTCAAGATATTGAGCGTGTTGTGGCAAGAATGGCCGGCATTCCCGAGCGTTCCGTATCGAGCAAGGAAAAAGAACGCCTCGCCACCCTAGAGGATGATGTGCGTGCCCGTGTCTTTGGGCAAGATAATGCCGTAAGCATGACCGTGAAGGCTATTTTACGTGCAAGAGCCGGTATTAACAGAGAAAATCGCCCGGCAGGATCCTTTTTGTTTTACGGCCCCACCGGCGTTGGTAAAACGGAACTTGCCAAACAACTGGCAGAAAGGCTTGGTGTGCAATTTTTGCGTTATGACATGAGTGAATATATGGAAAAACATGCGGTTTCAAGGCTCATTGGTGCTCCTCCGGGGTATGTGGGTTATGACCAAGGCGGACAACTCACCGAGGCTATCCGCAAGGCACCGTACTCCTTGGTACTCTTAGACGAAATTGAAAAAGCGCACCCTGATATTTTTAATGTGCTTTTACAAGTGATGGATTATGGTACACTTACCGACAATACCGGGCGCAAGGCGGATTTTCGTAATGTTATCATCATTATGACCTCCAATGCCGGTGTGCGTGAAATGAGCAGCAAAAGTTTGGGATTTGGCGAAAAGTCTCCGGAAGATACCACTTCTAAGGGGCTAAAGGCGGTGGAAAGTGTGTTTTCGCCGGAATTTAGAAACAGACTGGACGCACTTATTCCCTTCAGTGGTCTGACGCCGGATCTTATGGAACATATTGTGGATAAATTTGTGGGGCAGCTGGCAAAAAGCTTAAAGCCACGCAAGGTAAAAATCACACTCACCGCTGAGGCAAGAAAATGGTTTGCCAAGCATGGGTATGATGCCGTATATGGTGCTCGTCCCTTGCAACGACTTTTGCGTACGGAACTGGAGGACGGTTTGGCGCAAGAATTGCTCTTTGGTAAATTGAGCAAGGGTGGCCGAGTCACTGTGGATGTACAAAATGAAAACGTTCAATTTCTCTATGGAAACGCCTGATGCCAAAAATTTTAGGCAATGACTTATACTTTCCCCCTCCGCACCATGGCACTCCGGAAGGACTCTTGGCTGTGGGGGGGGACTTGCGTCCGGAACGGCTTATTCTCGCCTACAGCAAGGGCATATTTCCTTGGTACAGTGAAAATACGCCCATCTTATGGTGGTCGCCGCCAAAGCGTTGCATTCTTCCCTTGGATGCCGGCGTGCAATACCATGAGCAAACACATGACGATTGTTCAGCACAGTTTCACGCCGATTTATCCGATTTGCCTGACCTACTTGATTGTCCCGAAGCAGAAGAGTCCGCTTTAGAACAAAAGCCCCATGTGGGGCTGAGAGTTTCTCGACGCCTTGCACGTAAATATAAAACCTTTACGCACACCATAAATAAGTCTTTTTCCGAAGTCATTGAAAGATGCGCAACTGTTGATCGCCCGAGACAAGACGGCACTTGGATTACGCACGAAATGCAAGATGCCTATATTCATCTGCACGAAACCGGCTTTGCGCATTCAGTGGAGTGCTGGCAGGACAATAAGTTGGTGGGGGGCTTGTATGGCGTGGCATTAGGGAAAGCTTTTTTTGGCGAATCCATGTTTCATCTTGTACCCGACGCTTCAAAAATGGCTTTGATGACGCTGGTAGACATTTTAAAACTCCATGATTTCAAGTTATTGGACTGTCAGCAAGCCACGCCGCATATACTTTTTATGGGAGCTGAAATTATTTCCCGCGAACATTTCACCTATCTTTTAAAACTCGCCCTCGATGCCGGCGGCGGTGGCATGTCTTCCCTTGCACATACATCCTTGCGTGGGAAAGCTCTGTCAAAAAAACTCCCTCTTTTACCCATATAAAATATTTGAGCGGTTGCCAGTTTACTATTTTTTGGGGACACACAGCGGAACACGTGATTCTAATTTGCGATATTTTTTGTGGGGGGAACTTTTGCTAGCGCCAAAAAGTTCCGCTCTGCTCTCGATTCCCGTAAAGCTCGAA
>CAYJHK010000137.1:0-5996 GCA_964369515.1 uncultured Desulfovibrionaceae bacterium | reverse complement strand
TCAATTAATCTGATGGTTAATGGCATTTATATTTAGATTGAACGTGAGAAATTTGTAAATGTATTAGATTTTACTTGCGTTTTAGACAAATCAAGAGTAATTTTTCACATTATTTTACTATATAAGTATGTAATCTTTGTGCTGTAGTATTGAACTTTAGATAAATAATTTTAACTCGCAAAAGGGTGCGTTTATAAATTTTTTCCCTTAAAAACGGAGCCCCTTAACCAAAGGTAACCTATGTCCACACACGAACAAGAACCTATTCCTTGCGAAAAGTCACCACGATGGATTATGAGTGCGGCAAGTGTCCTCGCCAAACAGATGAAATTTGAACGGAGAGGCAACATTGAAAAGCTTGTAACTGATCTTAAAGGAACAGTGGTTGAAGTGGAGTCTAGCGAGCTTAAGGATTGCGTCGCCTACATCACTGTACCCGGCAATGATAGAAATTTTGAAATCAAAGTGGCAAAGAATTTATTTCCGTTGCAAAGACGGTATGCCATTGCGCACGATTTAGGCCATTATGTTTTGCACTCTAAGTTTGGGGAGTACCAACTTACTGCGTCTGCAAGTCCTCTCAATTCTGCAGGAAGTCGTGCCGAATATGAAGCCCATCTTTTTGCAAGCGCCTTATTGATGCCCGAAAGTGAATTACGAGAGCTTCAACCGCCTTCCACATCGGAAGTTGCGGCACACTTTCAGGTTCCCTTACACGTTGCGGGAGAATGGATTGATTATTTGAATAGTCTTAACTTTCATGAGGCCGAAATTAAAGAAAAAAAATTACACTCCACAGAGACATCTTCATGACGAAAGAATTTTTTGACAAGCTACCCTATGGGGTGTGGCCAAAACAAAGAATTTTTTTGAGTATTGATATAATCGACTCGACCTTGCTCAAGGTGACAGATTCTCAAGAAATAAATCTAAGTAACACGCAACAGTCTTCAAAGTGGACCGAGCAATTTTTTAACTTTTTCTCCAATGCACCGCCGCTTTTCTCCAAATATTATCAAGAAAACACAACAAACAAATGTACTGATGCATGTGGTAAAAATATACCATTAAGTGTACAGAAATACCAAACCAGATGCAATAGTCCCGTCAAGTGGAAAATCCTAGGAGATGAGGTGATTTTTACGGAAAATCTCATCTGTAAACTGCAGGTTTATTATTGCTTGAAAGCACTTGAGGAAACAATAAATGAGTTGCATAAAACAATTGATCTTAAATTCAAAGGTACAGCCTGGGTAACGGGCGTGCCTGTAGCCAATGCTCCTTTACGATTTCAATTGGCAGAAAATATGTACAATTCGCACCACCCTTACACGCATAAGGGTAATCACGACTCTCATGATGTTCGAACTATTGACGTTATTGGCTCTTCCATGGACTTAGGCTTTCGTCTAGCAAAATTGTCCACAGAAACGAAACTTGTGATTTCCACATCCTTCTTAAAATTGCTTTTGGATGCACAGGATTTGATAAACGAGAAAAATCGTTATTCTGTGTATTCAAATGGTTTTCAAGCGATTAGAGGAATGAAAGATGGAAAACATCCTCTTTTTTGGATTATTCCAGAAAATCATAATGCTCTGGAAAGTAGTCTTTTAACGCCGACTGAACCTAAATTACTACGTGAATTTTTGAAAGAATATCTTACAGATAATTCACCTTTTATTTTTGATCCAGAAAATTTAGAACAAGCTGACTATTGGGAAAAATTCGAAAACGCCATTAAATATCAGGGACGCCTGCCCGGCTCAGTTTATCAACTATACTACAGTTCGGAATGCGTCGATAGTGAAGAAAATGCCATGGAGGATGCACAAAAATATATCATGTCAAAACTAGCAAAAACATCTCAAAATTTTGATATATGCAAATAGCTGAATAGATGAAATATAATTGAAAAATTCTAAAAAATCACGTTATTTTCAAAAGCTGCTATACCAAAGGATAAAAAATCACACATTTTTGTTTTTGCTGAATTAAAACAAAACTTCAAAAATGCTGATTAAATCAGCTTTTCCTTACGTTAGGTTTTTCCCCGATTTGCATGGAATAAAAGGAAGTGCTTCGCCAAAAAATTCCGGCGAAGCACTTAATCAATTTGTAGCAAGGAGAAATCGAGAAAGTTAATTCTTAACTGGCTTAACTTAATTGTTTTCAATGACATTGTCAGAAAAACAGTTACATGGCAGCCAAGCTTTCCATTTCTGTTTCTGTCAAAAGTTTATCAAGATCAAGCAATATCAGCAATCTGTCTTCTAACTTGCCCACGCCACGCATGTATTCAGAGCCAATACCTGCCACAACAGCCGGTGGTGGTTCAACAGTGGATTCTTTAATGCGCAAAACTTCACACACAGCATCCACTACAAAACCAACAATTTGCCCGCCAAGATCCATGACCTTGATACGGGTTTGACTATCGTGCACGGCAGCTTTCATGCCAAAGCGCTTGCGCATATCAATGACGGGGATAACCTTACCTCTAAGGTTAATAACTCCTTCCACAAATGATGGAGCATTGGGCACCTTGGTAATGGGCATCATGCGAATAATTTCTTGAACTTTAAGAATGTCCACGCCAAATTCTTCTTCTGCGATTTTGAAAGTAACCATTTGGATAAGGCTACTGTCATCAGAACCATGAAAGGTTGTCTTACTGGTACTCAAATTGGTTTCATCTTGTGACATTTTAAACCTCCGTTCTGTAAGCCTTATCGGATGTTATGCAAGACACTATAGAGCTTTTCAGCAAAAAATTTGACTGTAAGGGCAGTTTTTATAAACCTTTCTCACGCATAATCATAATCAAATCGCATACACGACTGGAATATCCCCATTCATTATCATACCAAAGCATTAATTTAGCAAGGTTTCCTTCTTGCACGGTGCAGTAGTCAACTTCAACAATGGAAGAGTGGCTATCGCCTTTAAAGTCCATGGATACAAGGGGTTTTTCATTGATAGCCAAGATGCCTTTCAAAGGGCCTGCAGCAGCGTCTTTTAATGTTTTTACCATGGTTTCGGTGTCAGTACTCTTGTCAAGCACGCAAGTAAAGTCAACCACAGAGACGGTTGGTGTTGGCACACGTAAGGAATATCCGCTGAATTTGCCCTTAAGTGAAGGAATAACTTTTGCGACAGCTTGCGCAGCACCGGTGGAGGTGGGGATAATATTGAGAGCAGCAGCACGAGCACGGCGTAAGTCCTTGTGTGGCATATCCAATATACGTTGGTCGTTGGTATAAGAGTGAATGGTGCACATGGTACCAAGTTTAATGCCAAAAGCATCGTTAAGCACCTTAGCGGCAGGAGCAAGGCAGTTGGTGGTGCAAGAAGCATTTGAAACCATATGGTGTTTGGCAGGATCGTAATCTTCATGGTTAACGCCGATAACCAAGGTCAAGTCTTCACCCTTGGCCGGTGCACTGAAGATAACTTTCTTGGCGCCGTTTTCCATGTGAACTTTAGCTTGCTCTGCATTGGTGAAAACGCCTGTGGATTCGATTACTATATCAACTCCATACTTACTCCAAGGTAAGTTTTTGGGATCACGTTCGCTGATGCACTGAATTGTCCAGTCGTCAAACTTGACGCCATTTTTCTCAGCGCCTTTCACATGTGCCACCTGACCATCTAAGGTAACATCCACATGGGCACGGCCATAAGTTGAATCATACTCAAATAAATGAAAATTACTTTCAGCGGAACCAAGATCATTGATGGCAACAATTTCCACGTCCTTGGCAAAGCCGGCATGTAAAATACGAAAAACTTGACGTCCAATACGACCAAAACCATTGATGGCGACACGAACTTTACTCATAGTAAATTCTCCAGATTAAAAGAAATTAAAAAATGTAGATCCTAAACGACACAGGCGAAAAGTGACAACTGTCACAAAGATAGTCTTTATTAAAAGATTTTTCTGAGGATTTCAAGCCTTACAACGAAGCAATTTAAAATTTCAAAAAAAAGATTGAGTAGCAAACAGTCTTTATGGCGTCATCTTTTTCCAAAAAAGTATTTTTATGTATATATTTTTAAGCGGTTATTAATGTGTTGTGGCATGTACTTTATTCAGTGTGTTGACAGCAAAACAAAGTTAAGACCTCTGCACAATTATTTTCTTATATAGATTTATGTGCTAAATATGATTTTGTCTCTGTATATAAAAAAAGAGAGTGCAGAGGTAAAGGCTCGAAAATCAATCACTTAACGGCGAAGCAAAGCTCCGCCTATTCTTGATTTTCGGTCGCATTGACTAACGTCAACACTCCAAAGACCTTGCGCAATGAATTGCGCAGAGGTCTTAAGTTTAAAAACGAGCTTTTTGTAAAGTATAACCATTGACACATGCTCGCTTGCAATGTAAGGGTCAAGAAATGTCTACAGTCCTCCAAAAATGTTCTGACAAAAATGAGACCAGAGGAGATATATGCAACAAGTAATTAAAACCTTATTATTTTTTAGCATATGTATTGCCATAGCCATGCCGTGTCAGGCCTCATCAGCTACTCAGCCTGAAGATATTTTACAGCTTGCGCCGCAAATCCCTTGGGAAAATAAGCAGCCGGGGCTAGACTTGGCACAAATCAACTTGAAAACTTTTTCTCCGAATACTGACGGTCAACTACGTATATTACGGATTAATCCGCATTTTTTTCAATTTTTATTGCTCAGTAAGGGACAAACAAAGAGTTTTCCCAAAACTTTAACACAATGGGCAAGAGATGCAAAGCTTGCAGCCGCCATTAACGCCAGCATGTACTTACCCGATGGTCAAACAAGTACAGGCTATATGCGCAGTGGAGAATATGTTAATAATCCCAAGCGAGTAAGTAAATTTGGTGCGTATTTTTTGGCACAACCGAAGAACAGTGAGCTTGTTGCCGCACGCATTGTAGAAAGAGATCATCCGCAGCTTGAACAACTTTTGAAACAATATTCTGTTGTTATTCAAAATTATCGCTTAATCAGCTCTAATCGAGACATACTGTGGTCAAAAGGGGGTCAAAAACATTCCATTGCTGCTGTGGGTGAAGACATAAAAGGAAATATTTTATTCTTTCACTGCGCTAAACCCATGGATGCACATTCATTTGCGCAGATCATTCTCAAGCTGCCCCTACATATTCATACCGTCATGTATGTGGAAGGGGGCGTTCAAGCCGGAATGGTTTTACGGTTGCCGCATGAGGATTTTTTTTGGAGCGGCCGGCATCCTGCGGAATTTTTTTTAGGCAATGTGGGCGTTGCGCTACCAAATATTTTGGGGATAAAGTCTAAGGATAATATTATTTCTCCATAAAAATGCATTGTACTGTGCTTATAATATTAAAAAAAATATTATGGACAAAGTTTCTTGCTTGGTTTATGCTTCTTACGTGTAGTTCAAAATTCTTTAATCTTAACCGAGAGGTGCTTATTATGCAAAAGTATACTTGTGAAGTTTGTGGCTACGAATACGATCCTGCAGTTGGCGATGAGCCTAATGCAAAACCCGGCACTGCATTTGAAGATTTACCCAGCGATTGGGCATGTCCTGCTTGTGGTGTAGGTAAGGAGAGCTTTAGCCCAAGCTAAACTTTTTTCTAGCTAGTTCAAGACCTCTGCGCAATTGTTTCGCAGGGGTCTCAAGTTAAAGTCAAGGTATGCAATGTATTAGACGTACATGAGCGGCTTGACTTTTTGTGGTTGTCGCAGCAAGGTGAATCTTTTCAGGTCAGCGACAAACTCCGAACAGCTTATTTATACTCAATGTCATGTAATAATTGTTTTTTAGCTATCTTTCGACCTTTCACAGATTAGGCATGTTCTGCACGAACTGCCAGTACAGATATCTTGACAATTTAAAGACAAAACAAGTTTTGAGTTCAATCATACAGACAACATCTTCGAAATCCGGACTTTTCCGTATGTTTTGCACGGCATTCTAATTTGCGATATTTTTTGTGGGGGGGGGGGGGGGGGGGGGGGGG
>CAYJHK010000136.1:0-6008 GCA_964369515.1 uncultured Desulfovibrionaceae bacterium | reverse complement strand
AAAAGGGTTTTCCTTCCCCCCAGATAAAAAGTAGCTGACTAAAGGCAATAGCCACGTAGATTTTTATCAGCACATGCTTTGCCAATCAGGGTTGGTCTTCGTAGCGGCGCATAATATTCTCCACTAAATCATGGATATCAACAAATATTTTAACTATTTCCGGATCAAAAGCCGTGCCGGAATCCGCTTTTATGATATTCAAGCTTTTTTCCATGGAAAATGCTTCTTTATAGCAACGTTTGCTTCTTAGAGCGTCATAAACGTCGGCAACGGATACAATGCGTGCTTCTATGGGAATATCCGTACCGGAAAGGACTGGGCAGCTGGGGTCACCGGTGTAGCCCTTGCCGTCAAAGCGTTGGTGATGGTGTAAGCAGACATTATAAGCCATAATATCAATACTCATTTTTTTATTGGTAAACAGCTTTGCCCCTGCGTAGCTATGCGTTTGCATAATGGCATACTCTTCTGCCGTCAGCTTTCCGGGTTTTTTGAGCAAGGCATCCGCTATACTCACCTTGCCCACATCGTGGAGCATGGCAGCTTGCCTGATAATATCTTTATTGGTACGGATTTTTTCGATGGGGTCTCCCCAGCTTACGGCAAGTTGATGATAAATCTCAGCACTGATGGCACCCACACGCAAGACATGCATGGCTGTTTCCGAAGGGTCACGCAAGGCCGCTGTTTCCAAAAGGCGCATGACAAGATTATTATCCATGCGATTTTGTGCAATGGTACGAGTGGCAACGGTGGCGAGGTTTTCCAATTTATGTTGCACTTCAATATTAAAGGGTTGAACATTATTATCGGCATCTTTGCTATTTATAAGCTGCAAAACGCCTACAACTTCGCTATCTTGAGCCAAAAGAGGTATGGTGCACATGGATACGGTTTTGTAGGACGTTTTCTGGTCAAAGGAATCATTATAGGAATACGGTATATTGTCCGGCAAACAATACACATCACGCAAATTAAGAGATGAGCGAGTAAGCGCCACAAAACCTGCAATGGAGGTATTTTCGATGGGCATACCATGGTCTAAATAAAACATTTTATTATTTTCCGTTTCCGAAAAAAGAACTTCATTTTGCGCATAAGAGAAGATAAGCCTGTTGGAATCGTTTTCATCCAAAAGGTAAATGGTACCTGCCTCGGCGTTACTGATTTTTCGTGCCTCTGAAAGAATGCTTTCCAAAATAACCGAGTGATCCGAATACTGCGCCACTTGTTTGGTAAAAGAACATACCGGACATGCAGTTTTACTGGACGTTTTCTTGATTTGTGAAAAAATCCCTTGTGAATTTATGAGCATACCTTCATACGCAAGGGCTAGCGTGAAGGGCAGGTTTTTATTTTTTTGATGTAAAAGGCGTAAATTTTGCTCAAGATCCACGTCAGTATGTTCAGGATTGTGATGCGTTAGGATAAGAGCTTTGGCTCTTGTTTCTAAGGTAGCCTTAATCCACTGCATGGCCGTGCTGTGTCCCCATCCTTTGTGCGTTGCATATTCTGTCTCAAAAAAATGACTGTCGGCGATGATGATATCGACATCCTTAATGAACTCTTGCAGGCGAGCTTGAGCGGCCTCTTCACCTTCCAGCCCCCATTCGTGGTCGCCGGAAAAGAACACCGTTAAGCCGTCTGCGCTTATCTTATAGGCTGTGCATGAACCGGGGTGTACGGTTGGGCAGGTTTCAATCAATGCTGATCCGACTTGAAAGGATTGACCGCTGTTAAAAATATTATGGGTGACTTTTTTTTCGATTTGCTGCCAAGAAACAGGAAAGTACGAGGAATCAAAAAGAGTTTGAAAGGTATCTTCCCACGATTTCACTGCGTTTTTAGGGGTATACAAGTCAAGCTCCCAGCCCGGCGTATATAAAATAGGAAAGGTGGTAAAGCCTTGAATATGATCCCAGTGTTTGTGCGTAAAACACACAGAACATTTTTTTGTGGTGCGATGTAAGAGATGATGTCCAAGGGCATTTATACCTGTACCGGCATCAATTATAATACAATCTCCGGCGTCTGTCTCCACATGAATGCAGGTGGTATTTCCCCCATACTCCATCTGAGCCAGTGAACTGGAAGGAGAAGATCCGCGTGTTCCCCAAAGAGTAATTTTCATGAGTGTTCCTCTTAATGTTTCAAAAAATTATATTTTTTAAAGTTTCTCGGCGGTTGAATACGCTCCCCATATCATGCCCGTGAAATGTATACACAAGCGGTTTGCCTTTAAATTTTAACGCAGTAGTCGGTACTTTTTCAACTGTCAGGATGACGCTTGGTCGTACGTCCTGTACGACACAAGCTATCGCAAGCGTCGCCTGCGCCGGAAGTGAATTCCGGCTTGTCTTTGGCTTGCTCCCCTGCGGGGTTTGACCGCATCCTGCGGTCTGCCGATTGCAGTGCGTTCAAAAAGTACCGGATACAAGGAAGTTAAACAATCCAAGGTGCGATGTGTATACAGACATACATGAGCAGTTTGGATTGTTTAACTGACGCTGTAGACGGTACTTTTTCAACGCATTACCGCCAAGGTGCGCTCGGTATCTCGCTGCTCTGCCTTGCGCTTTAAAGTTTCCCTATGGTCATGTAATTTCTTCCCTTTTCCCACAGCAATTTCAAGCTTTATCTTACCCTGCTTAAAATATAATTTCACAGGTACAATGGTAAGCCCCTTTTGTTCAACCTTAGCCGCAAGTGTAACAATTTCACGGGCGTGCAAGAGTAATTTGCGATCCCGAGTGGGATTTTGCACCACATAGGTCGCATTGTCATAAGGGGCAATATGCAAGCCCACAAGGAAGGCTTCACCATTTTTAAAATCCACATAGCTATCCATAAAGCTGACCTTACCCGCACGCAGACTTTTTACTTCAGGCCCGGTCAAACTTATACCTGCTTCTAAAAAATCGCTTAACTCATAGAGATGTCGAGCTTTCTTATTGGGCGCAATGGTTGCTGCTGAATGTTTTTTGCTCATTATCTGTCCGTATTTAAATGTATATACGCCTAGCCATGGGTGGAAATCATGGAAGTATAAAAAGAATAATCATGATCGAGTCTAAGCGTGTTGGAAACAATGCGTGCGCAGGCCGTGCTCTCGTAAGTGGTGAGTACAGTTTGCGCCACATGGCGGCATTTTTCTGCACTCAGTTGACGCATAAGGTGTTTTACGGCGGGAATATACTTGGGGCTGGCCGAAACGCTATCAACGCCAAAACCCACCAGCATGGCAAGGCAATAAGGATCGGTAACCATTTCTCCGCACACAGATACGCCAACACCTTCACGATGCGCACTGTCAATAATGCTCTTAATGGATTGACCTACGGCAGGATGCAACGGTTGATGCAAATAGGCCACATGCTTATTGCCACGATCGATGGCGAGCAAATAGTGCACAAGGTCGTTGGTACCTATGCTTAAAAAATCACACTCACGGGCAAGGGCTCCGGCTAAAACCACAGCCGCCGGTACTTCAATCATGCAACCAAGCGGCAGATATTCCACATGCTCCACCCCTTGTATGCACAAATCCTGATGTACTTCACGCATTATATTTTTAACGGCACGCACTTCTTCAAGATTGGAAATCATGGGAAGCATTATGGATACATTGCCCGTTGTGCCTGCCCGTAGCAAAGCTCGCAGCTGGGTGCGTAAAATGGATTGATGGCGCAAACAATAACGAATACCACGCAATCCCAGCGCAGGATTTGTTTCCTTAATCGGACTTTGGCGGTCAAGCATTTTATCGGCACCCACATCAAGCACACGAAAAACCACCGGTTGAGGGTATATTTTTTCTGCCACATGCTTATATTCGGTAAACAACTGCTCTTGACTTGGAAGCTTTCCGGCTCGCATATAGGCAAATTCCGTGCGATAAAGCCCCACACCTTCGGCACCATAGCCGATCAAATCATCGAGTTCACGGTTATTATCTATATTGGCCTGCACTTGAATGCGTACCGCATCTTGCGTTTGCGCTGTCAAGCGGGCGGTACGCTGCACGCCGGCCTCCCAAGCGGTATACTCATTTTTTTTCTGATGAAACAGTTCAATTTCTTCTTCGCTTGGGTCAATGTACACACAGCCGGAAAGAGCATCCACAATAACCAGCTCACCATCCTTGGTCATGTCTAAAATTCCCGTAACGCCCACAATGGTGGGAATTTTGAGTGCACGTGCCAAGATTGTTGTGTGTGAGGCCACGCCCCCTTCAGCCATAACCAAGGCGAGAATTTTGTGTACGGGCAAATCGAAGGTGTCCACCGGCGAGAGATCCTCTGCCACATGCACGCAAGGAGCATCATCAGCCAGCGGTACATATTCCTTTCCGGCAAGGCGACATTGCAGGCGCAAACCCACTGCACGTAAGTCCAGCGCCCTTTCTTGCAAATAAGGGTCATCTATGTCCAAAAAAGCGGCGCAAAGCGCATTGATGGCCTTATCCAAAGCCCAAGAAGCGCACAATCTTTGGGTACGAATAAACTCTTCGGCATCGTCAAGCAGACGGGGATCCTTGCTCATCATAATATGGCTTTGAATAATGGCACTGTGCTCAGCAAGCTGTGAATTTACCTTACTTAATTGTAAATCTTCGCCCACAGCCCTTGCCGCTGTCCGCAATTTTTCTATTTCTTTCGACACTTGCTCCGCAGTGACAAAACGCTCTTCAACGGCAACTTCATTGTGTGTACGCACAATTTTACCGATGGCAATACCCGGAGCAACCGCAGTCCCAAAAAGTTGTGAACGTGCCATAATTATCCTTTAAATCCTGTGGAAAAAAGCTCAGCAATGCGCTCAAGGCAAGCACTGGCATCTTCCCCCTTGGCATAGAAAAAAAGTTCAGTCCCGGGCGCTGCGCCAAGGGTCAATAAGTCAAGCATACTTTTGGCATTGGCTCGATTTTCACCGCAAAACACGGCAATATCCGCATTGAAGTATTGTACTTCCGACGCAAGTTTTGCCGCCGGAGTTGCATGTAGCCCCAAGGGAGGTTGAACTGTCACATCCAAACGCAAACAATCATCGCAACAATCAAAACTCATCTCCCCCTCCTTCAAAGTCTTAAGGAAACACTGATTAATTATTCGAAGCTGAAAAACGCATTTTCATGCATTTTTCAGAAAGGCACGCTCACTCCAAATGCCCCTTCGGGGGCGCCGGAAGTGAATTCCGGCTCATTTTACGTGGCGCAAAATTTTCACTGCCGTTCAAATTTTGTTAGTCGTCACAGAAAAACCGTGTTTTAGCGTCATAAAAATGCCGGAAAAGTGTATTCCATGCCCTTGTTTTCGGCATTTTTATTTGTGTGTTTTAACTAAAAAAAAGTTTAATTTTAGATTGTTAACGTGTTTTTCAGTGACGACTAACTACACTTATCTTCCTTAAAACGCATATATTAAAACAGTCATGACACAGAATATCATGAATATTGTTTTATTAAGCAGGTACTTATGAAATACTTTTTGGAAAAAAAAGTCTAATATTGACAAATTTTACTGATTTTAAAAATCATTGTCAACTTTAAAATCAATTAAAAGTGTATATTGCTCGGATTTTCAATGAGATTATTTTATAAATTGGGAGTGTTATGTAAACGATTTTGTAATTCATTCTCGAAATTTTTGCACAGTACTTAAAACAAATAGAATGAGGCATCTGTATAATTCAAAAAGGCATGGATTGCTTCGTCGCAAACTCCTCACAATGACTTGATTTTATGATGAAAGTCATTGCAATGAAAGCGTTTTGAGAGGAAGGGGGGAGTTTGAGGTACGATTCTAATTCTGTAAAAATTTTCTTGGGGGAGGGACCTTTTTGGAAAAAGAACCCTCCCCCAAACCCCCACCTCCAAAAACTTTTCATGCGCCACATTATTTACTTCGTAAATAATATGGCAATAATAGTCGTCACTGAAAAAGATAATATTGATTTAAAATAAAAGAATTTTTTAGCCAAAACAGGCAAATAAAAATGCCGAAAACAAG
>CAYJHK010000135.1:0-6022 GCA_964369515.1 uncultured Desulfovibrionaceae bacterium | reverse complement strand
TGGCGCAAGCAAAAGTTCCCCCCACAAAAAATATCGCAAATTAGAATGCCGTGAGGTTGCACCCCACCTCGTGCATAAGACTTGTTTTACCAATGCGACGTTGCGCAATAATAGAAACATGGTTTCCTTCTCTGATACTTTCAGCAAGTAACATTTTTTCAGCCTTACGCCCCCAAAATTGTTCACCTAAAACCCAATTTCCAACATGTCCTATAAGTGTATTCATAATAACCTCGTTAAGTATAAAAAATTCACAACAAAAACGTTGCCAACAATTTTGTTATATACATTCCCACACGTGACGTCAAGTGCCAACAAAGACGTTGGCAACATTTTTGTTGTATTTTTTTGAGTGCAATTATTTAGCAGCTGATAAGCTTATTTACATAACCATATTGAAAGTTTTAAGCATTAGTTTGAACAAAAAATGGTGATTTGAGGATATGCTTTTTAATATTTTGTTGACATCAACAAAACGTTAGTTTTAGTCTGCATGTGCACTGCAAAAATATCTCCAAAAAAATAAAAAACTTTTGCGTGCGATAAATGGTGCGATAAAAATTATAATTTTACATATAACTATTTGAAATAATAAGTTACAAAATCAGCCTTCGGAGCCAAAGGCCGTGTGTTCGATTCACGCCGGGCGCGCCATTATATTGTCAGAAAATCAAGTAATTCCTTTAAAATCATTAAGTTTCCACGAAAATGCAGTAACTTTTTTTATCGAATTTTCTTCCCAAATTTTTTTTGTTGAATTGTGTATATTTATGTTGTTATTTCCCACAGAATTTAATAGCTTACCTGTATGGAGAGGTTTATTGTGTATAAAGTGTTATTTTAAGCGGAGGAGCATATTTCATTGATAAGTTGATTGCATTGTTGCAGTTATATTTCAGATAATTAGAAAAGCTTTATTTATCGAATATTTATGAAGATATGCTTGGAGCAATATACTTTTCTGATGGCTATGGTGGAGGTTTATAGCAATTTCACATGGAATTGCTATGTTGACTGCGAAAGCAGGCGACCGCCAACGCCTCAGCGAGGCGTGTTTTTAAGAGCCTAGCATTACAAATTTCAAGCGGAACTGTCATAAGAAAACTTTTGAAACGACATAAAAAGGCCAAAAAAGTCAAAAAATTTATCAGTTTCTTGTATTTTTTGTTCACCATGTTTCCTTCCAAAAGTATACAAAAAAATGAAAATAAAAAGGATTTATTATGCAAGAGTTATTATCAAATGAATTATTGTGGGCTGCGGTTCTTGGGATTCTTGTTCTCACGCTGTTTTTTTGGCGTAGCGATAAATCTAAAAAAAGTACCATGAATACTGGCGGTGCGGCTGCGTCACAAACCTCTAAGGGAAAATCTCAGGCTTCAGTGGAAGCTTTGTACGAAAAAGCGATAAAATCTTTTGATAAGGCAAAATATGCTCAGGCGGCAGCTTTATATCGAGAAGCAGCCGAGCAAGGCCATACGCCGTCACAGTTTAAACTTGGCGATATGTATGAACTGGGAGCCGGGGTGGAGGAAGATTTAGAAAAAGCGTTCTATTGGTACAAAAAAGCCGCTGACGGCAATAATATAGAAGCGCAAAATTTTCTTGGGTTTCGGTATGAAACAGGAATTAACGTAGAAAAAAACCTTGAAAGTGCGCTTTATTGGTATGAACGAGCTGTCGAAAATGGTGATGATGATGATGCTAAGTTTGACCTTGCCATTTTATATGATAATGAAAAAAGGTATGCGGAAGGCAATGCATTGTTTCTAGAGTTAGCTGAAAAAGGCCACGTCGGCTCACAGGTAATCCTTGGAGATTCGTACTTTACGGGTGACGGAATTGATTTAAATTATGAACAAGCCTTTGTGTGGTACAAAAAAGCGGCCGAAACTGGAGACGACAGTGCTCAATTTAGTCTTGCTGAAGCATATCACACTGCTGAAGGCGAGTGGCAAGATTTGAAATCAGCGATTTACTGGTATGAAAAATCAGCTGAACAAGGTTTTGCAAATGCAATCGAAGCTTTAGCACAACTGTACGAAGAAGACAACGAACTTAAGAAAGATACAGAAAAAGCAGCTTACTGGCGACAAAAAGCAGAGGAACTTCCAACAGATGACAACGATGATGATGAATAATCAACGATTGAGTTTTCCGTGTGTTGGTTAACGACGAACAATGGTCGCTGCTCTCATTAACAGGCTTACTTATAAATCGCATGTTCTTGATATGGCAGGCGAATCTTATCGATGAAAAGCAAGTAATGCAGTATATAAGATTTTTGAAAGTACACCAAATAGTCGAAGCTGGAAAACGCATTTTTTCGGCAGTGCGTTCAAAAAGCACCATCTGTATTGTCAAGCTCGTTTCATCAAGAAAGTTTGGTGGAGTTTTTAGCATGGGCAAAAAGCTCCACCGAGCTGCGCTTCAGGTTTAGTTTTGCAAGTCTAAATTAATAAAGGCTTGCTTTGGCACTTCGAACATAATCGTCTCAAAATCATTATAAAAATAGAGGGTGATAAAATACAAGCCATTTGAGCTACTAAATGCCATGCGTGTTTCATCTTCATCTTCCGGGCTTCTTATAAAAACGGTATTGAAGGCTTTTACATTATTAGGGTCGAAATTGTCGGTAAGTTTCCAAGTATCTGTTTGCAATAACTTAGGTAATTCTTTGCTTTCCTCTGCTGTAAGTTTCACGGGCTTACTGATTTCTGCTGTATTGTCTGCTATGCGATAGGCAAAAGAAGAAACAACTTTTTCAAGATTTGTGGCTTTCTTTTCCAAAGCTCCATTGGCAATTTTTGTGGATACTTTTGCAAGTTGCGCAAGATTTTTTTGTGTTATGTCGAAAGTTACTCTATGGTCATCGGCTAACATGACGAGGACTTCTCGGCCGGTTTCTCCGGCTCCGGTCACTCCAACTATCATTCTTGCCTTATTTTGATCCATGAAGGTCACCACAGCGAACAGATGCGAACCCGGCGCATCTTTATCTTCCGGAAGTATTTTGTCCGACAATAAAGCAGCTTTGAGCTCCTCTTTATCCTTATCGGTCAAAGTTATTTCCATATCGGCATAAACGAGTTTTTCCATGCGCTCAAGAGCCGCAACCGCCCGTGTTTTTGCTGTGTCGGCAGCTCCTGCCCACGAAGCAAAAAAGACTGCACATAAAAAAAATACAACGGTACACAAATGGCTTGAGATTGCCCTTGTCGGCATCACTTTGATAACTCCACTCTTCATAAAAATACCCTCCATAATTTCTTACTACCTCATATTCAAGTTGAAAGCGCAACTTTTTCTGTCTCATTCACAAATGCCTGATATGGCGTTCTGTAGTCAAGAGATTTTCTTGGTCAATGGTTAAGCTTTATAGTAGTTCCGCTTGATATTTGTAATGTCAAGCTCTTAAAAGCACGCTTCGCTTCGACGCTAAACGTGCAAGTAAGTTGAACTTGCGCCTCAGCGGCGGTTGCTTGCTTTCGCTTATGTGCAGCTCTTATTCAAGCAAGGGTTTTTTATGTCTTTTTCTGCATAAATGCCCAAGAGGGTAACAGCCGCCGATAAAAACATGGCAAGATAGGTATAGTTTGTATTGCCCACAAAGGCAGCATAAGTGCCTATAACTCCACCTAAAATTATGGCTATACACGCAAATTGTTTTTTAATTTTTCTCTTGCGGAACATGAGCAAAGCCACAAACACCGGCATAACCACACCACATGCAAAAACATCGTAAGCCATGAGTAAAAAACCAAGTATACCCTTGCCCCACAAAGTGAGTAAGGCACCGGCAATACCCAGAACGAGCGTACATACTCTCGTTGTAGACGGATTGGGTTTGCGCAAAATATCGTAGGAAAGTACGGTACTTGCAACAACCAAGCATGTATCTGCCGAAGAAATAATGGCCGACAACAACGCAAGGGAGCCAACAACAAAAAGCCATGAAGGCATAACATCCGAAAGTATGGTTGTCAAAACCATATCTTGGCTTGTGCTTTGCGAAATCAAACCATGGGCGGCAAGACCTATGGAAATAATTAAGCAGGCCGTGATAAACAAGCCAAGGACTCCAATAAACGCACCTTTTTGTGCCGTTTTTTCATCTTTTGCCGACAACACTCTGCTGAATAACGTGGGGCAAACAAGGTAATTTGCGCCGACAATGAGTACATAATATATAAGTTGGTCCACTGAAAACTTTGTGTTTACAGCTTCAATTTTTGTATGCTCAACCCAAGTTGCATTCATATTATGCAACCATAAAAATATGCTAAATAATGAGATGATAATAATAACAGCTTGAATTCTGTCGAGTTTCATAATAGTTTTTTGACCGCCAAGAGAGTGCAAAACTATAAACATAAAGCCGAGCAATAAGGATAGGTATATATTTGTTCCCAAAAGAGAGTTGAAAAGATTGACTATGGCTGAAAATTGAGCGGCTAAAATGGCTACCCAAGCTATAATAATTATAAAAGCAATGAGAAAACGTGCCTCTTTTCCCAGAAGGCTTTCCACCAAATGCGGCAAGGTATATGCTTGGGTTTCTCGCACTTTTTTTGCGAGAAGTAGGGATAAGAGCGATAAACCGACGCACCCTGCACCTAGCCACCAAAATGCTGGCGTACCGACAGTAAAGGCCATGCCGATCATACCTATGGTGGCTGATGCCCCAACCGATGACACCACAATGGATAAACCGACTTCTAAAGCAGAAGAGGTGCGTTTATTTAAAAAGAAATCTTCCTTCGTTTGCTTTTCTTTGGAAAATCCTGCCCAAATCAAGAGAAGAGCATAAGCAATAAGTAGTGTTACAATCATATTAAACCTTAATAATCTTAAATTTCATTAAAAATATGCTGAATGTCAATGTGAGAACTTAATTCGGCATATCCTCGCATCCTTGTATTATAATCATGACTTGTGATAAGCTTATTGTAAGGCAATGCCCCTAAAAAATCACAAGAAAAATACTGCTGTAAATATGTAATATTATCAGCTCTTATCTCATTATCTAATGAATTATTCAAGCAAGCTTCTCTTGTTTCATTCATCACAAAACCTAAAAGAGCTATGTTCAACATCTGTATTTTATCATGGGTGAGTAGGGCGTGATTTAAAGCCCCCAGTTTATTGGCAACAACCAATATGAGCGATAACTTCACTTGCTTTGCCAGCAGTAAAAGCACATCTGAAAAATTTTCATTCGCATTTATGGGTGTCATCAAACCGCCGGCACCTTCAATGAGACATATATTTTGCTGCGCACTGTCCACTTTCTGTATAATATCAGCGGTCAATGACTTAGCAGAGATGGGATTGCCTACTTTTTCCGACGCTAAATGCGGTGAGCAGGCCGGTAAAAAACGGTGACAGATGGCGGCTTGCAATGAACTGTCTATTTCTATGTATTTTTCCACATCAGGCGCAATGAGTTCCTTGGTACCATCCTTTTCATAACAACCGGTTTGCACAGCTTTAATAAGCAGCGTATCCTTACCACTATTCTTCAAAAGTTTTGCAAATAGTGCGGTGAAAAGGGTTTTCCCAACGTCAGTATCCGTGCCGATGATACCAATGCAATGCTTTGACATATGTTAGACCTTTATCAGTCCGTTGAAAAAGGGCAAACTACTGCGTCAAAATTTCAAACGCAAACTGCTCATGTATGTCTATATACACTTCGCACCTTGCGTTTGAATTTTTCCTTGTATTTCACCCTTTTTGAATGCACTGCAATCGGCAGACCACAGGATGTGGTCAAGCCCCGCAGGGGAGCAAGCCAAAGACAAGCCGGAATTTACTTCCGGCGCAGGCGACGCTTGCGATAGCTTGTGTTGCACAGGACGTGCAACCAAGCGTTATCCGGGCTGTTGAAAAAGCACCATCTACTGCGTCAAAATTTCAAACGCAAACCGCTTATGTATACCCGTATACACGGCCACGGCATTCTATTTTGCGATATTTTTTGTGGGGGTAACTTTTGCTTGCGCCAAAAAGTTCCCCCCAC
>CAYJHK010000134.1:0-6052 GCA_964369515.1 uncultured Desulfovibrionaceae bacterium | reverse complement strand
GACCTTTTTCCAAAAAGGTCCCTCCCCCAAGAAAATTTTACAAAATTAGAATGCCCTATCCTTTTACACTCTTCCCTCATTTGGTTGCATTTCTTCAACAACTTTTTGAAGGTATTCATACGTTTGTTCAAACAGTGAAAGAAGTTTTTCGTAGCGCGCATTTTCTTCTTGGTTTATTTTCTCTTCCAAGCGATTGGCTTCTTCCCATAGCATGGGTAAGCAAACGGTACTTGCCGAGTTTTTAATGGAGCGCAGTAAGCGTAATTTATCATCCTGCGTACCCTTTGTCATAACTGTGTGCAAACGCCTGAGTTGTTCCGGATAAAAGCGTACCCACATTCTGCATAAAGAATGCACTAAGGTTTTATCGTGTTTGGCATTTTCCATGGCTTTTTGTTTATCAAAGAGATGTTTTCCGCTGGCATTTATATTATTTTTTGTAAAAAGCTGTCTGCCGTGGAAAACTTGATTATTCTTGGTACGCATGGCAAGGCGTATGACCTTGGTGGCAATGTCTGCATCTCGTGGGAAATTATCCGAAGTGGAGATATTAAAAAAGCGTAGAACATTCATGTCGTCTTGGACAATATCTTCTGAGATAATCACAATGGCCACATGGGGCGAGCCAAGGCGTTCCAGATAGCGGATGCGAATGGCGGTATAGGTTATGTCCAGATCGGAAAGTTCACGCAATAAGACAACGCTATAGCCATGCCTTGGGTTATCAAGGGTTTCAAAAATCCCCACGCCCGTAGCCATGAGCGAGACGTTGATATTTTCGTGCTTGAATATTTCCAGTGCATTCTGAGTAAATTCGGTTACGCCGCTGTCGCCGATGATGACGGAAATGGGGCCTTGCACATCTTCTTCTTGAGAATCAGGTGGTAATTCAGGAGAAGCAGAGCGAACGTTCATGGGGAAATCTGGAAATTCGGGAAACTCCGATGATTTTTCCGAGCTTTGCTTGGTTACATTATAGGAAGATGCGCCGGTCTGACTTGGCGGTAGCGATGGATTTTCTGCAAAATCGTGGACGGTACTATGGTTTGTGGCTGATTGGTGTCTCGGATTTTGCCCAGCATTCTCAGCTGCTGCATTCAAGGCCATGGGCGAAGAAGTGTGTGCTTGTGCGCCGAGACTGTGTGTGCTTTGCAGTGCTTGGCGCACTTCGTCTTCTTCAATCATTTTCACTTGCACTTTAGCCAAGAAAGTGGCTCCCGATTTGGAATTTTGCGGTACGGTGACAAAACCATTGAGTATGCCGGCTATTTTAGCCACAGGGCGCAAATCAAATACTGCCTGTTGCACAAAAGCATTACTTTTCTTTTGTGCGGCATAGCCCTGCAAAATATGTTCTTGCTCCGTAATGATATATCCCTTACTGGTATCTTCAATTTCTATAAGCAAATGAATGGGAGTGTGTTTTAAATCCTTCATACTTAAGTGTGAGGCCATATTTATGGCAGAGCGCACACGCACCACTATTGCCCCTGTGTGGGTGTTATCCACGGCGTTCTTCAGTAAAATACCTACAATTTTACGCAGATGAAAGGCATCTCCAAGCACATGGACGGGAACGCTTTGATCTATATTAAGTGTAAGTTCCACCTCCTTTTCCAAGCAAGCTGCATGAAAAATTTGCATACATTGACGGAAAAACGTATCTACATGAATGAGTTCTTCCCTATATTTTTTCACTTTTTCTTGGGGAGTTTTGGTAAAAGCTTGCGAAGCTTGACGTAAATCCTCATTGATATATTGCAAGGTGCGCAATAGTTCTGCTTTTTGCGGGTCAGCATTACCACGTTCCAACTCACTAAGAATACAGGAGATATTGCCCATGACCACTTCTGTCCCCTCGTTCATGCTTTCCACCATGTTCTGGGTGCATTCCAAATTATCCCCTTGTTCCTTGTTTTTTTTCCAAATTCTTAACATAAGTAAGTAAAAAAACAAAGCAATTAAGGATGAAACCACAATACCCATGGTATAGAAGCGGATTTTTTCATGGCGTTCGTACATGACAAATTTTTCGGGATCAGTTTCGACTATCACAGCTCCCAGCAGCGCATTTTCTGCCACATTGGTATGACAGACAAGACAACTTCTTTGGGCGAACAAGGGACGTACATAATGATAACGATCTCTATCTTCATGAAAAGTAAAGAAATCTTCCTTTCCGTTCGAGGCTATGTTCATAAGAGCACTATTATCTTCCGATGTGGCAAGATTAGCCTCATTTATGGGTGAGTTACTCACAAAACGGATATTAACGCCATTGTCCAATTCATTTTCAAGCTTTTTAGCCAGCTCAACGGGTATGATCATGCTCAAGGGACGTCCGTCAATGGTCATGGCCTCTGTTTGCGGCGCAAGCTCTGCGGGATGCGTTCTTCCGGCAGTGGCAAAGAGCTCTCTTTGACTGTTAATCCACTTAAATACTTCATCTATTTGCTGACCGGAACGACGTGAAAATGCATGTATTTCTTCGGAAATCAAATCAGAATATCGAGTGGAAATAAGCTCAAAAGATATGTAACACAGAAAAGCTAGCCAAAGAGCACCCACCATACTTGCCAAGATGATAATTTTTTTTAATGGACTTTGCATTATTTTCTCACTTAGAGCTTATTTAAATCCTTAAAACAACAATTTTATTGTGATATTTGCAACGATGTTTCAAAACCGTCTTGAAATGCTAAATCATCATCGTCATATAAATCCTCATTGAAATTTCCATGTAGAGTACTTACGAAAGTCTTTTCATCCAAGGGGCGAGAAAAATAATAGCCTTGTGCCATATTGCAGCGCATTTTCTTTAGAATAGTCACATGCTTTTCCGTTTCGACGCCTTCGGCAACCACTTGTATATTGAGGCGATGAAGCATGGAAATAAGGCTTGCCACCATAATAATACCCTTTTTTTGCGCAAGTTTACTATCAAGGAAGGCTTTATCCAATTTCACCACGTTCACTTGCAAGTTGCTGAGCCTATGTAGGGACGAAACACCGGTACCAAAATCATCGATGGCTACCTTATGCCCTAAGCGTGTCAAAGCGTTAACGGTCTCGGTTAAAACGGCTGACTCTTTTACCAAGGCGCTTTCGGTTATTTCAAATTCCAATTCTTCGGGGCTTATGCCATAACGGCGCAAAAGTATTTTGATATTCCCAAGCGTGTCTATGCGCAAGGCACTGATACCTGATAGGTTAATGGCAAGCGGTGGCAATGTATACCTATTTCTGTACTTTGCAATAAACCTGCATGTATGTTCGAGGACATACATATCAAGGCGAGTGATAAAGGCATTGTTTTCAAATACTTCAATAAAATCATTGGGAAGCACGGTATTTTCGCCGGGCTGATACCAACGCACCAAGACTTCGGCACCGCAAATTCCTAGTGAGTCCAAACTGACTTTGGGCTGGAAATGTAAATGAAACGCTTGGTCTTCAATGGCTTGTTCCATATGGCACAAAACATGGCGTTGTACATCAAGTTTATGTTTCATTTCGTCGGTGAATTGTACAAAGGAAATACCATGCTCGAGTTTGCCTTCATACCTTGCCATATTGCAATAATCCAGCATGATATCCACAGAAAGCGTAGGATCATCGATGACATAAAATCCACGTGAAATACTCATGGCAAAATTGCTGTCCAAAATTTCTTTGGCACGATAAATGATTGAAACGGCATGGTCTTGGGCTTCGTAAAAACTCAAAAGATTGTCATTTTTTATGAAGACAATGAAGACATCATCACGCAGTCTGGCTATACACTGCGCCTTATGATCTCCTGAAAATTTTTCAAGGCTTGTTGCCCCTACAAGGCGAAGAATATCGTCGGCCTTTTCTTTGCCATATACTTGCGTAAGTAGATTGAATTTATCAATATCGAAGGAAATAAGCGCGTACTCATGGGGCATTGCGTTCTTTAATGTACGCTGTATGCAAGCATAAAGGCATTCTTTTGAGGCAAGCCCGGTGAGGGCATCTGTATTGATAATTTTGCGCAACTTTCTTTTTTCAAAGCGCATTTTAAGGGTGTAAAACAAACAAAAGCAACAAAGAACCACAGCGCATAATGTGAGCAATATATATTTATGCTCGAATATAAATTCCGGTACGGTCACCGGCGCACGCAGCGAATTTTCTGCTTCCAAAATAGCACCTTGAACAGCAGTGGGATCCAGCCTATCCACAAAAGCATTCAGCACATTAAGAGCAGCCGGCGGATACGCTTTTGAAAGATAAAAATACAGGGGCAGCGATAAGGAAGTGGGCAAGACCTTGTTGTCCCTAATGCCAATTTGCGCAATAACATACTCAGCCTCGGATTTGGAAAGGAAAAGAGCCTGTATACGCCCGTCTTCATAGGCTGTGAGCATGGTTTTAAGATCAGCAAATATTTCCATTTCCCAATGCGGAAAAGTTTTTTGTACTTGCTCATGCTCAAGCGTAGCATAATCTAACATACCGTATTTAAATGCTTTATCCGGTGTTGCAACGGATTTTCGCTTAAAAAGAACCATGGGCAGTTGCGCATAGCTTTCAGAGCGATAAAAATGTGTATCACGCAGCTTTCTATGCCCCACAATGGAAAAAAGCATGTCAAATTTTGTTAAGTCCACAGCATCGTTAAAATTGTAAGAAATGAGTTTTGACGGATTATCATGCATTTCTTGAAAAAGTTTGAGCACTTCCATGCTGATACCTGCCGGAACATCCTTATCAATGGTGTATTGAACGGGAAAATGCTGTGACGAATAGGCAATATCCGGAACTTTTCTCGGGTTTTTCAGCAATCTTTGCTCTTCTTCACCATATTGCTGTCGAACAAAACGGGTACTCTTGCTCATATGTTTCAAGTAGAGCTTGTGCAAAGCCGGCCCGTCGTGTATGCGTGCTTGCTCAAGGGCATCGTCCAAAGCCTTAAGCAGGTGGTGATATTTGGGTAAGGTAGTAAAGAAAAGGTCTTGCTTGCCGACCATGGCAGCAATTTGCATACTTCTCACAAAATAAAAAGAGTTCACCAAATGATAATCAGCATTGCTATTGAGATAATCGGCATAGTCAGTATAGCTTTTATATTCCATGCTTATGTTGTTTTTAACAAGGAAAGTGTCCAGTAAATTCTTTCCCTCATTGTTGTCCAAAAAGACTGCCACACTCTTTCCATTAAGTTCGCTTAAGTCATTATAGTTTATTTTTTTGTTTTTATCTGTCGCCAAAAAAATATTTGTGGCTGCTGCAGGAATCGAAGCATATTTCACATTAAACATACGCTCGGGTGATTTGGCTATCATTGCAGAGATATTAACGTTGAATTTATCGTAAGAATCTATTTTAGAGTAGTCACTTGAGGAAACGGGCACAAACACAGGTGTAATATTTGTATATTTGGCAAGTATTTTGAAAAGTTCATGTAAATGCGCTTTAGCATCATAAAATTTTTCATACTCACCATTATTTTCCACATAAGCAATGCGAAATTCAAGTTTTTTGGGCTGCTGTGCGGCAAGAGATGTGGAGAGAAAAGGCGAAGGGGAATGTGCGAAGACTAAAAACGTTAAAATAAATAAAGCTAAATTTTTACTGCAAACTTGATCCACAAAGGCACGATGTAAGGCTTTCATCTGAAACTCCTAAGGCATAAAACGTTATAGGCTTAAATATATTCGTTAACCTAACTGTATTCTAAAACAACACCTCCGCCAAATTAAAATTATGAGTCAACATAATAATAATTATTTCCTTATTTATTATCTTATAACTGAATGAGTTCACGTTGTCAATAGATTTGTGAATTTTGTTAGATTAATTTTAATAGAATTGTAAATATTTATTGACTTCTCATAAATTTGACTACTTTTTACAATACTTACATTTTGCCATGCTTAAGTGCTTTAAAATCTCATCATCAAGGTTGGTTTTATTGTATATTAAGACTCTCGCACAATCCATGCCTTTTTGAATTGTGCAGATAGCATAGCAAATGCACGGCATTCTAATTTGCGATATTTTTTGTGGGGGGAACTTTTGCTTGCGC
>CAYJHK010000133.1:0-6056 GCA_964369515.1 uncultured Desulfovibrionaceae bacterium | reverse complement strand
TTTTCCAAAAAGGTCCCTCCCCCAAGAAAATTTTTACAAAATTAGAATCACGTGTGGGTGGGCTTTGCGCCATGGTAACACAGCTTGCCAAATGAAAGCATACGGAGTATACATCAAGCATGAAAACAAATATACCTTGCCCACATTGTGGACTTTTCATCCCCACGTATAAAAACCCCACTCCCACCACCGATGTGATCATCTATGATCCTAGGCACAGAGAGCGTGGCATTGTGCTTATAGAAAGAGTGAACGAGCCTTTGGGCTTTGCCTTGCCGGGTGGATTTGTGGATGAAGGTGAGAGCGTTGAACATGCAGCCGTGCGTGAAATGCGTGAAGAGACGGGGCTTACGGTGGAACTTGAAGGTTTGCTTGGAGTGTATTCACACCCGAAACGTGACCCAAGATCGCATACTTTAAGCGTGGTTTATGTGGGAAAAGCGTTGAATGCAGATGATATACACGCCGGCGACGATGCTAAACATGCTGCATTTTATGCTCTCCACGAACTTCCCACCTTAGTATTTGACCATGGGCAAATTTTGGAAGACTACAAACTTTTTTTTGCAAAAAAACGCCATTTGGCAGCTATAAGCATATCTCCATAAATATTCAATAAGGAGATTTTTTCTAATTATTTAAAGTGAAATAGGGATTGAAAAATGTATACGTCCTTGCGCGAATGTGTGAATGATTTGGAAAAACATGGTCAACTTGTACGCATTGACACGCCTGTGGATGCCAACCAAGAGCTTGCCCTTATCCAGCGCCGAGCTTTTGCAAAAAACTCCCCTGCCCTACTCTTTACGCAGGTCAAGGGCTGTGCTTTCCCCATGCTTGCCAATCTTTTCGCCACCAAGGAACGCTTGCGCTTTATTTTTCGTAAAAGCCTACCGGCGCTTAAATATCTTTTTGCTGTAAAGGCTGATCCAAGCCTTGCCCTCAAAAAGCCGTGGAAGGCTTTTCCCTTATTGCGCAACTTATGGCACGCTTTGCCGAAAAAAGTAAGCAGCGGGCCTATTTTGTATACAAAGGCAAGAATTTCGGATTTGCCACGGCTTATTTCGTGGCCCATGGATGGCGGAGCTTTTGTCACCCTTCCGCTTGTATATTCGGAAAATCCCAACAAACAAGGGATTATGGCGTCAAACCTTGGCATGTACCGCATCCAGCTTGACGGCAATGATTATGTGCAAGATGAAGAAGTCGGCTTGCATTATCAAATTCACCGTGGCATCGGCGCACACCATCAAGCCGCTTTGGATAAAGGCATCCCCTTGCCGGTGCGCATTTTTGTGGGCGGCCCTCCTGCCATGACCTTGGCGGCAGTCATGCCTCTGCCGGAAAATCTTTCGGAAATATTTTTTGCCGGTGCGCTTGGCGGCAAACGTATAGCCATGATTTCCGGTAAATATGTCAATGACCACAACAGCCTGCCGCTGTGGGCACATGCGGATTTTTGCATTAGCGGTACTATTATGCCACAATGCAAACCTGAGGGACCTTTTGGCGACCATCTCGGCTATTACAGCCTTGCGCATCCCTTTCCTGTGCTTAAGGTGCAATCGGTCTTTCACCGCCAAGATGCCATTTGGCCGTTCACCTCCGTGGGGCGTCCACCGCAAGAAGATACGCTTTTTGGTGATTTTATCCACGAACTCACCGGCCCGCTGGTACCGCAAGTCTTTGCCGGCGTTCACGAAGTACATGCCGTGGATGCCGCCGGTGTCCACCCCCTTCTCCTGGCCATCGGCAGCGAACGCTATACGCCCTATGCCGAAGAGCGTCGTCCCCAAGAACTGATTACTTCGGCGTGCAATATATTGGGAGCGACGCAAACTGCGCTGGCAAAGTACTGTTTTATAACGGCAAAAGAAGATGACCCGGCACTGAACACGCATGACATACACAAATATTTTTCGCATGTACTTGAAAGAACGCATTTTTCACGGGATTTACACTTTATCACCAAGACCACAACCGATACGCTTGATTACACAGGCAGTGCACTCAATGCCGGCTCCAAGCTCATTTGGGCAGTGGCAGGTAAACCTTGCCGCACATTGGGTACAGAACTGCCAAGCAGTATCCCATTGCCACAAGGTTTTGAAGACATAAAACTTTTTGCACCCGGAATTCTTGTGCTTAAAGGACCTCGAGATGAACGAACAGCTAACGAGCGAGGGAAGAGCAATGAACGCATGGAAGAGCTGGCAGTAGCTTTACGGGATTTGAAACAAAACGACAGCTTTCCTTTATTGCTGGTGGTGGACGATGTGAACTTTGCTTGCCAAAACTGGAATAATTTTTTATGGGTAACATTCACTCGCTCGGATCCTGCGGTGGATATTTATGGAGTGAATGCGCATATGACGCAAAAACATTGGGCTTGTGAAGCTCCGCTCATTATAGATGCACGCCTCAAAGCCTATCAAGCACCACCCCTTGAAGAAGATCCGGCCATAGTAAAAAAAGTAGAAAACCTTGGAACTAAGGGCAATCCCTTGTACCCATACATATAAAATCATAGGAATTCATATGAAAGTAGCTCTCATTCAATGTAATACCACCAGCGGTGATGTTGTCGGTAATGCCGAAATAATTTTACGTGCAGTCAATAATGCCAGTGCGTCACGGGTGGGGTTGTGCGTTACGCCCGAACTTGCCCTTTGTGGTGTGAACCCCCAAAAGTTGCTTTTTTCTTCGGGCTTTGTGGAAGGTTGCCAAAAAGCTCTGCATTCCATGGCGCAAAAGCTTAAAAATGGACCGGCTGTACTTGTGGGCGCTCCCATGCCCTTGGGTAACAGGCTCACCAATGCGGCGGTACTGTTACATAATGGGGAAATATCCATCATTTCCAATAAGATTTTGAGCAATACCTCACCCTATTTTGAAAGCGGCACTTCCTGCGGACTGCTAACCATATCCGGCTGGCGTTTGGGCGTAGTGCTTTGTGACAACAATACCCCTGCGTTTTGGCGAATGCAAAATACCAATACGCAAAATCCCCTAAAAGAACTTGTAGCCGCCGGTATCGACGCCATTGTACATATGGCGGCCGGTTCCTACTCCATGGATTCACAAAAAAATCGTGAAAATACCCTATCACAAGTGGCCGCACGCCATCATATTCACGTATTTTCCACCAATATGGTCGGCGGCAATGACGGCACCGTCTTTGCGGGACAAAGTCTGGCTTTTGACCCCACCGGCTCCATGCTGGCTCGAGGCTATGCTTTTGAAGAAGATGTTGTCACCCTCGACACCGCCGTTGCCAATGAAACATACGTCATGCCTGCACCTGAAGCTGAGGAAGAATATTTCAAAGCTCTTGTACTTGGCACCCGTGATTATGTACATAAATGCGGTGCAGAAAAGGTGCTTGTAGGGATTTCCGGCGGACTTGATTCAGCCGTGGTGGCTGCCATTGCCGTGCACGCTTTTGGAAAGAAAAATGTATACGGTGTCAGCTTGCCCTCACCGCATACTTCAGACGAATCCATACAACTGTCCAAAGCTCTGGCCGATAATCTCGGTATCTCACTGCAAACACTTAATATCGAACCTCTTATGCAAAGCTATACCCAAACCTTGGCCGACAGCTTCGAAAAACTGCCGCCGGCACACAATGACGTGAGCTTTGAAAATATTCAAGCAAGAATTCGCGGAACCCTGCTCATGGCACTGGCCAACCGTATGCAAGCCTTGGTGCTCAATACCGGCAATAAATCCGAAGCCGCCATGGGCTATTGTACCCTGTACGGGGACGCAGTGGGCGCATTAAGCATCCTCGGCGATGTGCCCAAAACACTACTCTACAATATAACTAATTGGTATAATAAATCATTTCCACAAAAACGCATACCGCAAGGGATTATCGACCGCCCCCCTACGGCTGAACTGCGCCCAAACCAAAAAGACAGCGACAGCCTCCCCCCCTATGCAGAACTGGATGCGAGTATGGAACATATTCTTACGACGAAACTTACGCCTCAACACGCAATCCCCGAAGAATTACCCGAAACACATGCCGATACAGAACAGGTATTTAAGGGTATATGCAGGGCAGAATTCAAAAGAAACCAATCCCCCACCGCTTTGCAGATTTCTTCCACTGCTTTTGGCAGAGATTGGTGTATCCCCATGGTCAATAGGGTACGCCTACCCTAACAAAATTTTTGACTTCTGACTCAGCATCCACGTGACCCCGAGTATAAGAGTATGCACTCATGAATAAGAAAATTATGACACCCTATTTCAACAACAACACGAATTGCTTTGTCTTTTCCAGTAATGACGGCTATGCACCCTACCTGTTCGTTGCTTTGTTCTCTTTAAAAGCCAATGCCGTCGCCCACGAAACCTATGACGTATGTGTACTGCATACTGACCTTTGTGCAGAAAATAAATTAAAATTACAATCGCTTACCGACAATAATTTCTCCATACGTCTTAAAAATATCAATACATTTTTACAAGAAATTGATACAAATATCTTTGTTACCCATGCGCATTTTAGCAAGGAAGCCTATTATAGATTTTTCATACCGCAAATCTTCATGCATTACGATAAAGTTGTGTACTTTGATTGCGACATGATTTTTTTGTCGAATATGAACGAGCTATTTAGTATTGATATGCACAATAAGCCCATGGCAGCTGTTCTGGAATATAAATTCAAATGCAAGGTGGAATATGACCCTGTGTTGAAAAAATACGCCCACGATGTTCTACAACTCGACAATGTGCAAAATTATTTCAATTCAGGTTTCTTACTCTTTGATATTCAAAAGCTGTACGCATGGCATTTCACAGAAAAATGTCTGGAAAAACTTGGGCAAGTACAAAGGCCACGCACTGTTGACCAGTGCATAATAAACAGTGTTATGCAAAATAATGTCTTGTTTTTAGAGCCAAGCTGGAATTTGCAAACACATGTCGACATCCATGAATTAAAGAAATTTGTTTGCGCCAAAGATTGCGAGGACTATAAACGCGCCTTCTTCAAACCGCATGTCATCCATTATTGCTCCCCTGCCAAACCATGGAATAGCCCCAATGTGCTGTGCGGTACTATTTGGCAGCAATATGCACGCCAAGCCGAAATACTATAGTCCATAACAGCCTGTTAAAAAATCAATATTTTAAAAACCGTCATGACCATAATTGAATACTTATCCACATACGACTATATTTTCAAAGCTACAACGGACAATAGCCGTCAGTCATTTTCCATACCTTACATATGGCAATGTTGGTTACAAGGCCACAAAAACACTCCACCTATGGTACAGTCTTGCTTAAAAAGTGTGCAGAAATACCATGCGCAGCGCAGCATTAAAGTATTAGACCGAGACAGCGTACATAACTTCATTACAATTCCCCAATACATACTTCACAAATATCATCAAGGCATCATACCACACGCACATTTTTGTGATTACATTCGTGTTGCACTGCTCGCCAAATACGGCGGCACATGGATAGACGCCACCGTCTATTTAAGCGATGCCATTGCCAATCCCATTTTTGAGCAAGATTTTTTCGCTTTGAAATTCCCCCAGTGGTGTCAAATGACAGCATTTCCCTCAAGTGCGTCTGTTTTCGCCGACAACAAAAGTTCATTGCACATGCGTTGTTTTTCCAATTGGTTTATGCATTCAAAATGTAACAATCGCCTCGTGCAACTCCTGCAATTACTATTGGAAGCCTATTGGGAAAGGGAGAGCTCTTTATTGGACTATTATATTTTTCATATTTTCGCCACCTATGCCATTCTAAAAGACAGCATTTGCAGCCATATTTTCCAAAATATGCTTGAGGTAAACAATGCCCACGCACATTTATTGCAACAATGCTTACCACACGAATATGATGCACACTTATATGCACACATCAAACAAAGCACAACAATTCATAAACTTATGCATGACATTAAAGGCGAAATGCACGCAAATTCCTTTATGAAGCAAATTATATCGCAAACGTAACAGCCACCACAGTTTACCAGTCCGTTGAAAAAATCTGTTCCAAAAAGTTTTTTAATAAAATGTTAA
>CAYJHK010000132.1:0-6061 GCA_964369515.1 uncultured Desulfovibrionaceae bacterium | reverse complement strand
ATGGAGCTTTTTTTCGAAGAAAAAAAGCGGAAAGCGCGTTTTGAGGGGGGTGTGGAGAGAACTTTTTGGCGCAAGCAAAAGTTCCCCCCACAAAAAATATCTCAAATGAGAATGCCGTGCTAACGTGTAAGCAGTTTTTTCAAAAGATCTTGTAATTCAACAGCCATGCTTGACAGCTCTTGCACAGCCTCCGAAGCTTGCTCCATACCTATGGCGGTGGAGTTGGCAATGTTATTGATTTCTTCAATGGAACGATTGATTTCTTCAGACGTTGCGGATTGTTCTTCGGCTGCCGTGGCAATACCGGAAATAAGTCCGGAGTTGGTATTGGCAAGGTCTAAAATCTCATGTAATGAGTTGCCGGAAACAGCAGCAAGATCCGTGGCTTTACCTGCAAAACCAACACTTTCGCTTACACGATTCATATTCATGGTTGTGGTTTCTTGGATGCCTCGAATGCTATTGCCCACTTCCGTTGTGGCCGTCATGGTTTTTTCTGCAAGCTTGCGCACCTCATCCGCCACAACAGCAAAGCCCCGTCCGGCTTCACCGGCGCGCGCAGCTTCAATGGCAGCATTTAAGGCTAGAAGATTAGTCTGGTCGGCAATGTCGGAAATAACGTCCATAACACTGCCAATACTTTCCGCTTGCGCCCCCAATTGTTTCATATTTTTCTCTAACTCAAGGGTCACATCATTAACGCTCTTAATGGCGTTGACCACTTGCGTCACAAGTTCCGTCCCTTCGGTAGCCTTATCACGCACATTGCTTGATTGCGAATTGGCTTCGCCGGCATTACTTGCCACTTCAAGCACTGTGGAGTTCATTTCTTCCATGGCGGCTGCGGTGGAGTTGACACGGTCACGTTGAATTTGCGAACCGCTTGAAACTTCTTCCACTTGCGTCGACAGCTGACGAGAAGCCGTGGCCATACGCTCAGAAATTTTCTGTGCTTCATTGGCAACATCCACAATGGTTCGTTGGGTGCGAGTGATTTCCGTAAGGTCTGTGATTAACTGCAAGACACAAGCTAACTTTCCGGATTCATCCGTAAAGGGTATGGCTGTATAGGAAATGTCCAGTACCTTGCCGCTCGGCCTCGCCACGGTGGTGGCTGTTGCAGCACGCATGGTGGCAACGGCTTTATCTAAAGCATCATCTTGAGTGCCGGAGTCATCACGATTCATAAGCTCTTTACAAGTCTTATTCTGGAAATTTGTTCCGGCAACACTCTTGCCTGCGCTGTTTAAGTATACAATGCGCAGGTTTTTATCCAACACCACCACGGGCGATGTTAAAGCATCCAAAATATATTGATACTGGCGCAGGGTAAAGTTTGTGCCTTCCACCAACTCGGCATAGGCTCCTTGGAATTTTTTGCTATCGCCTTGAATGTCAATACGACCACCTTGTAACGCAGTCTTCATGTGACTGTATTCTTGGATAATTTGGTTAAGCGATTCCGGTATGGATCGCAAGGCATTGGCAAGGTTACCGATTTCATCTTTACGCTCAATACTGAGCGAACCATTCAGATTTCCGCCGGCAATGGCTGTGGCAAAATCTGCCCCCCTGCGTACGGCACCAACAATGGGACTGACCACAAAGAATGTAACTATGGCACTCAAAATTACAGCAATGATAGTTGCATACAGGGCAAGATTGCGTGTCTCCGCAAGGTTTGAGAATATGTCTCGTTCTTCCGCCCTTGCAATGATGACCATATCACTGCCTTTCAGGCGAGAGTGATAGGCAATGACCGGAAAACCAGCAAGATTGACATATTTTGTAACGCCATCAGAGCCCCGTGCAATTGTTTGCATGGTTGATGCTATGGGCAGATTTTCTTTCATGAGATTATTTTTATTAGGGTCAAGCACTATACGCCCCTTTCCGTCAATGGCAAAGGCATAACCGCTACTGCCTACTTTTATACCCCTAAGCACCGCATCATAGACCTTGGCGAAGGAAATATCGCCGCTCAATACGCCCACAACCTTTCCGGAACTGTCTTTTACGGGAAAGACCACAGCCATGAGCACTTCATTGGTAATTGTGGACATGCGAGGCGCAGCCTTTGGAATATCTCCCCGCACAGCTATCTTGAAATACTCACGGAAATTTAAATCGGTACCCAAAGCCTTTGGATTATTGGAAGCAACAATAATCCCCTTCATACTTATCAAGTTGAAACCATTCATCATGGCAAGCTGAGTGGTACGGTTGGCAAACCAAGAGTTAAGCTCACTAACTTCGCTCTCTTCATGATAATCTTTCGCAAGAAAATCAATGACATGATAATCTTCAGCCGTAAGTTGTATAAATGAAGTTGTGGACTCAATGGTGTAATCAAGCATACGCTGCAAAGTAGTTGTGGTGGCTTGCATGGTGTTTATGGACGAGGTCGTCAACGCTTGTGATGTTTGATTGTAGGTCAAATAACTAAGCGTTCCCATGGACAAAATTAAAATTAGCGTAATGGGCAATAATATTTTCTGTAGTAGATTCATACGCAACTCCTTACATTTCTTAAAAGTGAATTATCGGACAAACCCAAAAAAACTTAATATTAAAACGCTAAGAGCACTGCACAATTCAAAAAGGCATGGATTGCTTCGTCGCTTCGCTCCTCGCAATGACTTGATTTTATAACGAAAGTCATTGCGAGCGCAGCGAAGCAATCCATGTATTTTATCAATTTTAGGAATTGCGCAGAGATCTCATGCTTTTAATTCGTATCTACGAAGTAGGCTTTCTCGCTTGTTAACGCAACATTTTCAAAAAAGCCGTTTTTCCACTATGAAGATCCGATGAAATTACACTTTTTGCCTTTGTTTATGTAATCTGCGCAATAAAGCAAGTGCCACAAGGAGAGTAACTATTTCCCCAAGAGGTAGGGCTATGGCAACACCCGTAACGTGTAAAAATTTTGGTAGCAACCAGATGAATAATATGGGTAAGAGCAAGGTACGTAATATGGCGACGACAGCCGATTCTGTGGCTTTGAGCAAACCTGTAAAATAGGCTGTGAAAATAATATTCAGTCCACAAAATAAAAACATAAAGCGTGAGTACTTCATAAATTCCACCGCAAAATCAATGGCTTTCTTGTCTTCGCTAATAAATAGAGTAACCAACTCACGAGGATAAAATGTCATGATCAAAAAACAGATCAGCCCAACGCCAAAGGCTGCTCCTGCGCCTGACAAAAGCAATGAACGCACCCTACGTGAAAGGCGACAAGCATCGTTGGCACTGACGAGAGGGCTTAAAGAATCGCTAAAACCAAAGCACAGCATAAGGCAAAACCATGTGATAATATTAATAACAGTGAAAGCAGCTACGCCGGAGGCACCGGCTAAACCCATGATTGTGATATTTATAACAATAAGCACGATACCCGTAGACATTTCGTTAATCATTTCCGAGATGCCGTTCCAAATGCTTTGCAGCACCTCAAACATGCTCCCCATCTGTTTGGTAAAGTATAATTTACGAGGTTTCTTGCCATTAAGGTAGGCGAAATTTAGGAAAATCAGCGCCGATACATAGCCTATGCCCGTGGCAAGGGCTGCCCCGTGTACTCCCATGTCAGCATGTACTATGAAGATATAATCTAACATGACATTGACCACAGCGGTGATTACGAAGCAGCCGGAGGCGAGGGCCGGACGTTCATCAACACGCAAAAAATATGGCCAAGCAAAACCCAGCAAAAAAGGCGGAAAAAAGTAAGCCACTGTATGCAGATAGCTTGTGCTGTCGGCAAGCAGATGTTGGTCAGCGCCCAAAAATAAGGCGAGATCCTCTGTAAAAACAATACAAATAATGCTGACAAGAATGCTAAGCACAAGTGTTGCCAACATAATTTTAGTATATACGGCAGCGGCAAGATCCTCACGTCCGGAACCGAGATAGTTGGAGCAACGGACAGAACCGCCGGCAACCAAGGCAATACCAAAGCCGGCAATGACGCTGAAGACCGGCCAAACAATGTTTAGTGAAGCCAAGGCCATGGCTCCCACGTATCGCCCGACGAAGAAGGCATCGATAAGCCCGGCGGAAGAAAGCAGTAAAAAAGAAAATGTCCAGGGTACACTGTACCGGAAAAACATACTGACCACCGGTGCATGCAACATATTTGTTTTGGAAAAAGGGGAGCTCATGGGTATCTTCTCAAGAGAGTGGAATGAAATTGAACTTTCATTCCATTTTTCAAAGGCTGTTAAAGGTTACACGACTCATTGTAAACCCGTAACAGACGATAAGGATTGCAATCTCGCTCACTCCATGGGCGGAAAATTATCAGGTACACTGTGTACGCCAAACATAGCTTGCCACGGTGCTTGTGTAGGTAAAACGGCAAAGCTCTTCCCGTCAAGCTTTAATTTTGCAAAATCGGCGCACATGGGAAAGGTGAGCCGCAGGGCGTGCAGGCATAAGGGCATATGTGCAATGCTACTGCCATATTTGCCGTCGCCAAGCACAGGATGCCCCATACCGGCAAGTTGTACCCGAATTTGATGTGTGCGCCCGGTGACGAGGCGAATGTGCATAAGACTATGTTTTTCGGTACGTTGCAAGCAACGGACATAACTGACGGCTTCCTTAATGCCAACGTCACCATGCCCCTCCGAAGCAATATCCGCCGGTAAAACACGCATTTTTTCAATATATCCCGTATACTTTTTTGCCATAGTATGCGAGAGTAACTTTGGAAAATCATCTTGCCAAATACCATGCACCCACGCCAGATATTCTTTTTGCAAAGTGCGCTGTTCAAAGGCATCTTGCAAGGTGCGCAGAGCGGCATAAGAAAGAGCAACACATAAAATGCCCGATGTATCCTTATCCAGCCGATGGGCAGGGGTTGGCTTAAAAGTTGCTTCGGGAAAATGCGCCTTGAGCCTTGCAGCCAAGCTATCAATGTGTTTTGTGCCGGCATGAACCGGTAAGCCTTGAGGTTTATTGAACACAATGAGATTTTCGTCGGCATATATTTGTGGTGGCAGGACATATTTTGCCTCATTTTGCCCCGGCGACGCATCGGAACTTCCCTGCGCAGTATGTTTACCAAACGTGGCCGATTGCGCCATGCCAAGGGCAAAGGGTGGTACACGCACCACATCCCCTTCTTGCACATGCATAAAGGGCTTACCTCGGCTTGCGTTGACGCGAATTTGCCCCGTGCGAATCCAGCGATGCAAGAGGGGCTGTGGCAAGTTTAACCTGCGCACTAAAAATTGCAATAGCTTTTGCCCCGCCTCGCTGCTATGCACTTCCATGCTGTTGCTTTGAGTTATCTGCTGCATCACACGCCTTACTTTTCTTGCGCCACGGGGAAAAATTCCACTGCGCCACTTCCGATATTGTAAAGACCACCTTTAAGTAAAACCTTGTTCTTTTGCATAACTTCTTTTAGTTGCGCATAGGCAAGGATTGCTTGTAAGCTGTTCTCTACGTTAACAATTTCCGCCTTCCTCGCCTGTGTTTCGCCCCTCAGTCCTTTATGAATATGGTGCACCATATCTTGTAATTCTGTTTTATTTTCTTCGGCACACGCACAAGCTATGGCCGCTTTCACCGCACCGCAATGGGTATGCCCAAGCACAAGTACAAGCCTTACCGGCAAGTGCTTCACCGCATATTCAAGGCTTGCAAGTTCGTGCTTGCCGATGATGTTTCCGGCATTTCGAATAACAAAAAGTTCGCCAATGCCGGCAGCAAAAATATGCTCGGGAGCCACTCTGGAATCTGCACATGCAATGACCACAGCATAGGGTTTTTGCCCTTCCTTTGTGGTTATCAGCTTCCTTTGTGTCGAAATGTCAGCAAAATTGCGTTCGGCACGCATTACTTGTGCATTGTTTTCCTTTAAATGAGTCAGTACTTGCGCTGCGGACATAGTATTTTCCGGCCATTGCCTAGCCAAAGCGTTTGAGCTTTGAAACCATAACACATAAATGCAACACACAATAAATAATGGAAAAAACTTCTTTCCTTGCATGGTTGTCTCCCTAGGTATCATGAAAAGTGCTACTGCTCATATAATATCAAATTT
>CAYJHK010000131.1:0-6061 GCA_964369515.1 uncultured Desulfovibrionaceae bacterium | reverse complement strand
TTCCCAAAACGCGCCCATTGCTCATCCCTATCGGGATGAGCCAGCAAAATCAAAGCATAGTGGAAAGGCTTGGAAAATAAGCATAATTAAAATTTTACTGACTTAAGGCAATAGCCACATATGATTATATAAAATTTTAGGGACAAAATACAGCTTTTGCTTCTGCGTATGGATGCTCGGTCGTAATTAACACAAAATAAAAAGGTGTACCATGAATAAAAACTTTGACTATAAAGGTTTATCCGAACAAACTTTAGAGGCCATGTGCCATGAACGCTATGGCATTCGAAATAAACTTCGTGATCCCCATTGGGTCACAGAAGTGTATTCCATAGGACAATTTTTACGTGAATACGCTAATGTTCCAATGGACATCCAGTTGAATTGTTACTGCGAACATAGTGTAAACTATCTAACAGAGGTAGCACCCCACGAAATAAACAATCCTACTCCATTTTATTTGTGTTCAACTAAGGCGCAGTACAATGCTTATACAAAAGCCAGCGAGAAAAAATGTTTTATTATTCCTTCGCCGCTTCCTTGGCTGCGTGTGGAGCATAAACTGGAAAAAAATCCTCTTGCCAAGGGAACATTGGCCTTTTTTCAACATACAACACCGGAGCTGGCTTTTTTAAATGATGCTCAAGCAATAGCAAATGCATATATCGACGAATTATTAGCCTTACCTGAAAACATGCATCCCATATGTGTATGTCTGCATATGCATGATATACACAAGGGCTATCATAAAATATTTATAGAGCGGAGTATTCCTGTATACACTGCCGGAAATGTTTTCAACAATTTTTTTTATAAAGAATTTTATGATATTTTATTAAATTTTTCCTATACAACTTCTCAAAGTTTTGGCAGTTACACTTTTTACTCCGTTGATGCAAATATCCCTTTTTATCTATATGGCAAAAAACAGCTATACAAAAACATTTCGGATAGTAATTATAGTACAAGTATATTGGGAGAAGTCGTCGAACCTGTGGAACGTAAGCTTGAAAAACTTTTTAGCGAGTTTTCGCCGGTGATTACTTCAAAACAGAAACTCGTAGTAGATTATTTTTTGGGAAAAAATGAGGCTTTTGTATCACGTTCGCGCCTGAGAGCGCTACTTTTAAGTGCCTTTTCAAAAAAAACTACCCCTTAGAAACGTATTTATCGACAGGAAAGAGGCTTATGTCTACAGCGAATAAAAAAACAGTTCTTGTGGTGGGCGGTGCCGGCTATATTGGAAGCCATACCGCTTACTTTTTAGAACAAAGCGGCTACAATGTAATCGTGCTTGATGATCTATCCACCGGACATCGTGAGTTTTTGAGCTTTGGTGAGTATTATATCGGAGATGTTGGCGATGTGGCCTTGCTTTCTTCCATTTTTGAGAAATACTGTGTGGATGGCATTGTGCATTTTGCCGGATTTACCTATGTGGGCGAATCTGTCATCGACCCTTTAAAGTTTTATGAAAATAATATGATTAAAACTTTTTCTCTCTTACACACAGCTAAAGCCTATGACGTAAAAAACATTATATTCTCGTCTACATGTTCCACCTATGGTATGCCAAGGACGCTCCCTCTTGTGGAAACAGAGCTACAAATTCCCATTAATCCTTATGGTAGAACCAAGTTGGCCGTTGAATGGATGTTGGATGATTTTTCCCGTGCCTATGCCATGCCCTATACAGCCTTGCGCTATTTTAATGCCGCCGGAGCCTTACCCCTTACACATTCTGAGTCCGCAGTTCACTTGGGAGAATGGCATGAACCGGAAACACATTTGATCCCCTTGGTACTGCAAGCCGCACAGGACTCTAGAAAGAGCATTCACATATTTGGTACAGACTACCCCACCCATGATGGTACTTGCATTCGTGATTATATCCATGTGTGCGATTTGGCCAAGGCACATATCTTGGCTTTGCAAAGATTATGGGCAGGAGAGCCAAGTGCTGTATTTAATCTGGGTAACGGGCAAGGATATTCGGTGCGTGACATTATTTCCACAGCTGAAAAAGTGACCGGCAGAGCTATTGTCGTGCAAGAAGGGGCACGACGTGCGGGGGATCCACCGGTCTTGGTTGGCAATGCACAAAAAGCGCATATGGAGCTGGGCTGGCAGCCTCAATATGCCGACTTAGAAATAATTATATTGACGGCATGGCAATGGGAAGAGTGCAGAAAAACAATCTTTCCTGAGCCGGAGTGATTTTTGTTTCAGCGCAGCTTATCATACCAAAGCCACGGCATACCGATTTGAGAAAAAAGCTAATATTTCAGTAATTTATGTTTTTCACTAAAATGCAACCTTTGAACTTACAGACAAATAATATCAAATAGGAATGCCCCGATACCAAAGCCATGTTGATTACTTTTGCACAATTTATTTGAATAGGTAGTTGTATTTTACGCTAAGCCCGTCGGTTCGCTCCACAATGCGCCGTGCGGCATCATTTACGTCTTCACTGGAGAGCACATCCACTTCATGAGCCAATAAATACCCTAAATGATTATTGCTTCTGCTAAATACCCACAAAAGAGAGTATACCGAACCCACATGGGGGCGATCTTTAAATTCTGCCTTTGAGGTGATAATAATGCCAATTTTAGGATTATCCCCTTGGTGCAGCTCAAAAAGATTGCTGCCATTAAAAAGTTCCTTAAGTCTCGTTGCCAAGTGGATACCGATGGTATCTGTGCCTGTTTGTTGTACATAAACACGTGTTGAACGTGACACCGTCGCACTTGGCTTGTTTACTTCCGCCTTTCCGGCTTGTTTTGGCTGCGCAGCAGTGGCGATATTAACCCCACTGAAGTTACCGCTGATGACAAAAAACAATAATAATATAAACCGTATAAAGTGATGCATAAATTCTCCTGAGCTAATGAGCAAACTTCATTACTGAATAAATTCTAGCTATTTTATATAATACAATCCGCTATAAACCTTTTACCTGTCAAATATTTGCGAATATATACTTACTATGCTTATGTTGCTAAGATTGTTCACTTGTTAAGCCGCTAAATTGTAACGAGTGTAAAAATGCTTCCAAATTTTGTATATCCTCCTTTGCTAAACCAGAAAAACTCAGCCCAAGGGTAATACGTGAAAAACTTTTCAAAATGCGCATGATAGAAGCACTAATGCTGAATGTCTCGTTGGGAGACCATATTTCTATATTTATGCGCTGTCCTTGTTCGAAGTTTCGCAAAGACGTTCCGCTAATGGCATCAAAAGTCAGTTTACAGCCTACCACAGAAATATCTTGCAAAACCCCTACATATTTTTTTTCCAACATTATAGCAGTGGGAATAAGGCAATCAAAACGCTTGCCTGCTCGAATTTCGTACAGGCGAAATTTGTCAGGATAGTGAAAAAAACCAAGGCGTTGTTTGGGCAAGGCAAGGCTCAAACTGCTTCTAAAAGCCACATTAAAACCACTTGTGCTAAACATGGCAGAAATGGGCATGTTGGGTACCAAATAATTCGCAATTCCTGTGATAATAGGAAAACGAAACAGCAAAAAACTATCTTCTTCGTAGCCAACAAAACGCAGCATAAGCTTGGTGTCATTATTAAAAATACATTGAACTTCTGTTCCAATGGGGATATTGCAATGTGTTACTGTGTTGAACTTTTTTTCAGATGTCAATAAACTCATACTTCCCTCCGTGGTGCTACAAACTGAGGTGCATTTTTTCAAGGAACGTCTGATAATTGAATAAACACTCGTAATGATTACAAGCCATTTCAATCAGTATATTGAAATGCAAGGAAAAATCCAAAAGCAAGATACGCTACGAATTAGGCGTACATAAACTGGTTAACTTTGAATTTTGACGCAATAGCTCGCCCTTTTACTACAAACTTTAGTGCTAAAATCCTTGCTCAAGGGGAGGATTGAAAAGTCCGCCCTCCGCATTTTCTAGAATCTTTGCTTTGCTGTTTGTGCTTGGTAATAGACGTACAAAGCTGTGTTCCTTCACAATTCTTTTTTGTGCAAACCATTGAATGACCTGCGGAAAAATCCTATACTCCAGCGATTGAATGCGCTTTTGCAAGTCATGGGAACTTTCGCCTTCATATATGGGGATAGCGGCTTGCGCAATGATTGCACCACTATCAATGTCCTCGTTTACAAAATGCACCGTACAGCCGCTCAGCTTTACGCCATAATCAAGAGCATCTCTTGCTCCATGGGCACCCTTGAAGCTTGGCAAGAGAGCCGGATGTACATTAATAACCTTATCGGCAAATTCAGAAAAAAAATAAGGGCTAAGTATGCGCATATATCCGGCAAGAATCACAAGTTCCGCTTCGTGTTTTTTTAGTTGTGTTACTAGGTGCTTATCAAAGCTTTCACGGTCGGAAAACTCTGTATGATCAAGCTCAAGAGTTTTGATATTACGTTTTTGTGCACGCTGGAGGACACCGGCTTTGGGTCTGTTGCTAATGACCAGCACCACCTCAGCTTCAAGATGTCCCTGTTCAATCTTATTGAAAATGGCTTCGGCATTGCTTCCATTGCCCGAAGCCAGAATAGCTATTTTAAGTGGCATAACCCTCCCTTGTACTTGAGGAATGAACTTATACCGACATAGGTATTATTATGTCGGTATATTACAACTGTCATAGTTTTTTAACATTTACTCCGCAATTTTCTTTATAAGAGCCTCACCGATGTTTTTCCCAAAAACATGCCAAGCCTTCAAGCCTTCATGATTTGGCCCCCAAGCATGTTTGAGTGGTTCGCCTACCATATCAAGCCCCATGGAGCATAGCCATTCGTAAACAATTTTAGGACTTTCGCCTGACCAACCATAGGAACCAAAAGCGGCACCCACACGATTTTTCGGACGTAAGCCCTTCATGTATGTGAGCATGGCAGCCACATTGGGGAGGATGTTATTATTGTGAGTGGGGCTGCCCACAATAACAGCTCCGCAATCGGCAAGCTCTGTCATGACAGCACTGTGATGATTGTCCTTAAGCGACATAATACGAGAGGGAACGCCCACTTCTTCAAGTCCGCTACCAATGGCAAAGGCCATTTTTTCTGTGGTGTGCCACATGGTATCATAGACAATAACGGCTCGCTTTTGGGTTTTTTGCAAAGCAAGTTCCTTATAAAGATTGACAATAAAGGAAACACTTTCTTCACCTCTATGGATGAGCCCGTGATCCGGAGCGATTATGTCAATTTCAAGCGACGCAAGTGTCTCGATGGCCTTAAGGGTCTGAGGGGAAAAAGGCAAAACAATATTGTAAAAATACTCCTTGCCGGCTTGAATAATTTGTTCACGCTTAAACTCATCGGCAAAACGTTCGGTGGAAGCTATGTTTTGCCCAAAGGCATCGTTTGAGAAAAGTATTTTATCTTCAGCTACATAGGTTACCATGCTGTCGGGCCAATGCAACATGCGCGTCTCCACAAAATGTAAATTTCTTTGCCCGATATTCAAGGTGTCACCGGTTTTGAGTTCATGAATGGGCCATCCCTTGGCCGGAAAATAACCCTCTAAGGATTTCATCCCAAGGGTTGAGACAAAAATCTTTTCCGGTTTACACTGCTCCACAACTTCTGCCAAGGCACCGGCATGATCAAGCTCTAAATGGTTGCAAATGATATAGTCAATGTCTTGAGGCTTGCAAATTTTAGCAAGGCGACAAAGCATGGTACCGGCACTGTGCTTGGCAACTGTATCAATGACGACTTTTTTAGTATCATTGATCATATAGGCATTGTACGTTGAACCGCGTGGCGAAAGCGAGTAGCCATGGAAATCACGATTGTTATAGTCAACAGCACCAATCCAATAAATATCTTTTTTTAATTCTACGGGTTGCATTTTTTCTCCTCTTTATATACATGCCGAAACATTTTTTAACGTCATTAACTTTGAAGGCACACTTGCTTACTCTGCAATTTATGGGCGAAACATTTTCCGCCATAATTCCATAAGTTTTGACGTACTCCCAAAACATACCACGTGATTCTAATTTTGTAAAAATTTTCTTGGGGGAGGGACCTTTTTGGAAAAAGGTCTCCTCC
>CAYJHK010000130.1:0-6069 GCA_964369515.1 uncultured Desulfovibrionaceae bacterium | reverse complement strand
CCCCCCCCCCCCCCCCCCCCCCCCACAAAAAATATCGCAAATTAGAATCACGTGCACAGCACATACGAACGTGTGTTTTTCCCCAAAATACAGTAGCACTCGTGTGGAATGGTACCCCAAGTGTGGGCTAAGTTTTGTATGGAAAAACAGCCATCAAGGTTTGCATTGGCAATCCAAGCTTCTTGCCCCTCTTCAACGTGTTCAATGTGGCTGACATCCACCATCACCACCCCCATGCATACCCGTCCGCACAGCGGTGCTGCTTTTCCATTGATGGCTAACGAAAAATTCTTTCCGGAAAGGCTGCGTGCAAAACCATCGGCATAGCCAATGCCAACGGATGCCAGCCGCATGTCCCTTGGTGCTGTAAAGGTTGCGCCGTAACCAACATGCTGCCCGGCTTTTAAGTTGAAAACATGGAGAATACGGCTGCTGATGCGCATACTTTCGCGCAAACCTAAGCCTTTTTCTTCCCACTCGCTCTTTACAAATGGGTTGGCACCATAAAGGGCAATGCCAAAGCGATAAATATGTGCGCCCATGGACGCAGACAATGCAGAATATGCTAAAGAGGCTGGTGAGTTACATAATGAGCGTTGCATGTGCGGAAACAAAGGCTGCAACGTATCACACAGCGTTTTGAATTCTTGTGCTTGTGCGTGTACAATGTCTTCTTTTTCAGGCATATCAGCAGTTGCTAGGTGTGAAAAAGCTAAAACGACGTCCAGATGTTTTGTATTGCGTAAAAAATCCAGAATATGCGGCAGGTCATCTGCTGTAAAACCAAAGCGTGACATGCCTGTATCGAATTTTATGGCGACCTTAAAGGCGTTATCTGTATTATTTTGCTCAGCAGCCCATTGTAAACTTTTTTGATTATAAATGGCCGGAACGAGTTTCAAATCAGCACAAAGTCGCATTTCTTCTGCGTTATTTACGCCAAGAAGAATGAGAATGTCTTCGTTAAAACCGTTGTCACGCAGTACCTTACCTTCATTTACCGTACCCACACCAAAGGATGCAACATGGACATTTTGCAAAGCCTTGGCAGCGGGCAAAAGGCCGTGTCCATAGGCGTCATTTTTCAAGATGGCCATGCCTTTCGAGCCGCTTGGCAAACGTGAACAAAGGCTTGTGTAGTTATGTTCAAGTGCTTTCAAATCAATATGCGCCACTGTATATGATGTTGAATATAAAGGATTTTCATTCATATATATACCCTATCAATATTGAATTTGTTGTGGTTATTAACTTAAGATCTTTGCGCAATTCCTAAAATTGACAAAATACATGGATTTTTCGCTGTACTTGCAATGACTTTCGTTATAAAATCAAGTCATTGCGAGGAGCTTGCGACGAAGCAATCCATGTCTTTTTGAATTGTGCAAAGTTCTAAACTTAAGCCAAATATACATTAAAAGACTGTTTTCTTAAGCTTTTGATGTTGCATAATATTGCACCATGTATAGAGTAAAAGTCCAATCCATGTGCAAATAAGCATGACTGTATTGGGTTCAGAAATGCTTTCGTGGAAAATATAGACACCTAGAATTAAATTTATGCTTGGCGCAATGTATTGCATAAGACCCATGGTTGCCAGTTGCAGGTGCTGGCTTGCATAGGCAAAAAGGAGCAGCGGAAGTGTGGTTATAACTCCTGTGCCCATGAGCAAGAGTTGAGTAGAGCCAGTATAGCCAAAAAATGTACTTTGCCCTTGTATTTCAAGCCACACAAGCCCACCTAAGGCCAATGGAAATAAGAGGGAAGATTCAAGCAGAAATCCGGGAATTACATGGAACTTTATGGTTTTTTTCAAGTAGCCATATGTGGCAAATGACATGGCAAGCACCGTTGCAATCCAAGGGAATTTTCCATAAGCGACGATACTGTAGATGACACCGAGAGCAGCCATGCCTATGGCAAATATTTGCAGGCGTGTAAGTTTTTCTTTCAGATAAATACGCCCGATGAGCACTGAAAGTAATGGATTGACGAAATAACCAAGGCTTGCTTCAATTACTTTGCCGTTGTTGACGCTCCAAATGTATAAAAACCAATTGCCGGCAATAATGCTCGAAGCCAAGAAAATTTGAGCCAGCATCTTTTTCTGTTTTATTGCTTGGCGTACTTCGCTTAAATATCCAAAAGATAAGGCTAAAATAAAAATAGCCACAAGTGACCAAAGTATGCGGTGTAAAAGAATTTCTATGGAGGGAATGTCGCCCAGTGCTTTCCAATAAAGCACCAACGTACCCCAAATTGTAAAGGCCGTAAGCCCTGCCATGGGGCTGAGGACAGTATCTGCGATTTTCATGATTTAAACCAATAGAAGAACAAAGAGACTCACAAATAAATATTTGCAAGTCTCTTTAGTGAAATTTAGCTAAGGGATTACTTTGTAAACGAGCGTGCAAACAGTCCGCTTATGGCTTCACGCCCGGAATCTTCCAAGAAGCGTGTACCGGTAGCGGTGAAGTGTTGGCGTGTGATGCATGGGTCTGTTACCACTTGCCATGCGTCTTTGTCCCAAGTGAACCAGCGTTCCTTCTTTTGATCAAAAACCATGAGGGGTTTGTTGCATATTTTTGCAAATTCAGCTCCCCAACCGGTTCCGCCTTTCACTGTAGCATCGTCTTGAATCTCTCCGACAACAAAAATCTCGCTACCACCATTAACTTGCCAACAGATGGATTGCAAAACCTTGCGAAAAAGAGGCGCACGGGTATATTCACGGCTCATAAGCTTTGAAACATAAGTGAGACTGACATCTTTAAGTGCCAGCTCATCATTGGTTAAAATTCGTACCCCGCGATTTCGGGTTAGTTGATGTCCTTCAAAGCTATAGTTAATTTCCTCCAAGCCCCATTCTTCAGCACTTTTCCCAAAAAATTCTTCAGTTCCGGCGGCTCCGCCACTGTGTAATACACACTGTTTAGGATCAAGCATGGCGTTAAAACTCCTTATAAATGCCAAGCCTTTTTGGCATGATTTTCGTTTAGGCTTTGAATTAGTCTACAAATGTGTAATCCACAAAAAGGAAAATGGCAGAAAGTGCAACTAAGCAACTTGTTTGCCATTTTACGGTGTGCTTTTTCATTGTAGTTTTAAAAACAATTAAAGTACAGGTCAAAAGAATGGCCGTTAGTTTTGACGAGCAAAGCTAACGGTCATGTAAAAAAATTTCTCAGCTTTCATAGCGCAAAAAAGACATCTTAATTCGCGTATGGATTATGACTAGTAGCGTGATGGACGTGGAGCACGGGGACGAGCTTCATTTACACGAAGGGTACGACCACCAAACGAGGCATTGTCCAACGCTTCAACGGCTGCTGGTGCATCAGCATCTTCCATTTCAACGAAACCAAAGCCACGTGCGCGACCAGTGTCACGGTCACTGACCAACTTTACAGAAAGAACTGTGCCGTACTCAGCAAAAAGTTCTTGAATTTGATCCTCGGTCGCTGACCAAGGAAGATTGCCAACATAGATAGACTTAGGCATGGATACATCCTCATAAAAAAATATTTTATCACTGAAGCACTCTCAAAACACTTGAAGGGCTTATAATGTGACACGCAAATACATAAAAACATTCTTTTGGGAACATGTCAATGCATAAGTTGGGTAAAATAAAAAAAAGAAGCTTTTTTCGAAAAAAATTATCTTAACTGCTTGTATTGTAAGTTGAAAAAAAATAAAAAAAATTTCAAAAAACTCAAGAACTTTATCTCAAATCGGATTGATTTATACACCCATATTTTGAAAAATGCAAACGGTATTATTTGCGGATATGGCACATACAATGTGGTTTCGAAAAAGTATGTGCCATAAGTTTTTGATATTATGTAGTTTTATCGTTTGAGTTCCAAAGCTTTTTTGAGCATTTCATCGGCAGTGGTCACCACCTTACTGTTACTTTGAAAACCACGCTGAGTTATTATCATATCAACCATTTCTGCGGACATATCCACATTGGAGCCTTCAAGGTAGTTGGCGTGTATGCTGCCATAATTTTCCAGTCCTGCCGTGCCAAGTTCCATAACTCCGGCTTCTTCGGTGTAGGAATAAAGGTTGTCGCCTTCACGTCTTAAGCCGTCTTCACTGGTGAAACGTGCTACGGGGATTTGATATAAATCAGCTCCTTGTGAATTGGTATAGTTCCCAACAATGGTACCGTCATCGTTAATTTCGATGTGCGTTAAATATCCTTCAACATAGCCGTCTTGCTCGATGGTGTTAAAATAATTTGAGCCATATGCTGCCGTGGTCACATCCAAGTCGCTGGTGGTATTGCTTCCCATAGTGCCAAGAAGTGTGTGATCCGTACCCACATCTGCTGCCGAAGCCGGAAGATTGGTCATTTCTTCATTGGCGGAAAGGCCAAAGTCAAAATTGATTACCTGCCCGTTAAGGTCAAAGGTGGGTTTGCCGTTCACAAGACCTGTAGGCGTCCAATTGGCCAAATCAGTCGTGTCGTCACCGGTGGGCGAAAATGATGACATATCAATGAGTTCGCCGGAAGCATTGAAGGTCAATGTACCCGATAAAAGTGCTTGCCCAATCATTTTGGTCGACTCCACTGTCTCACCATTTTCATCTAAAGTTTCTTCTATCTTTGCAAGACTTTCAGGGGCGGTAATAAGAAATTCCATGATAGTATTGCCGTTTGCGTCAAGATCCGGTGTTCCGTCCACATAGAGTGTGAGTGTTTGCGCTTCTCCGTTGGCATTGATGATGGAAAATTCTTGCTCATGGCTGTAGCTTCCTTCGGCAAGTGGCGGCGTGCTGGCTCCATTATAACTTTTCACCAAGCTAAAATAGGGGTCGGTTTCACTTTGACTTGCATCTGTTATCTCCCCAAAGTTAAACCCGAGGGAAAGTTCGGTACTTGGCTTTGCTTCCATAATGTCAAAGCCCAGCAGGTTAATGGGTTCGGTGCTACTGCTTACCCCTTCTTCTGGGTCAATGGGGAAGCCCATGAGCGTTTCTGATGTGGGGAGTTGCAAAAAACCGTCTTCATTTACACGGAAATTTCCGGCACGGGTGTAAAATAAATTCCCATCGTCACTGCTGACTTGGAAAAATCCCTTACCATTGATGGCAAGGTCTGTTACGGAAGTGCCAAGCTCAAGATGGCCTTGGGTGAAAATGGTGCGTACAGAATCCACCTGTACCCCCATGCCCATTTGACCAATGGCGACTTTAGAGTCTTCCTGAGCTTCCCAGCCCTCACCCAAAGTGGCTTGAGTTTGATATAATATATCGGAAAATTGAATATCTTGCTGTTTGTAGCCGATGGTGCTGACGTTGGATAAATTGTTAGTAATAACATTCATTCCCTCAGACAAACTTTTCATGCCGGTGGCACCGATATAGAGTGAACTATTCATAATATGTTCTCCGCGTTACAACGATATAAGCAGGCAAAATTTTCCTGCCAAGGCTTTTGTTGTAAGTGTGCATATATTGTGCCAAGAATGTTATGCTGAGATTATGAACGTGAAGGGAGCGGTGATTGTAGTGGGTAGTGATTAGTGGGTAGTGGATAGTGGGTAGTTAGTGGATAGTTAATCGAACGAGGCAGTTACCGTAACTAACCCACGTGATTCCGAATATGTTAATAATTCTTATTAACATATAAAAATTTCTTGGCTACTTGAGTTTTTCAGTATTTATAAAGTTAATTTTTACAATAATTTATTCTAGAAATGGATTTTTTGCCGCAGGCCGTGCTTTTGATAATCTGCGTTAGCAGATTTTCAAAAGGTACGGATTGCTGGTTTTTGTGCGATTTTGAGGGGCTTGTAAGATTTTTTCTGCTCGCAAGGCAAAAAACATTTTGTAAACTTGAACGTACTCAAGTACGTGAGTTTGCAAAATGTTTTTTAACGCCGCGAGCAGGAAAAAGATGAAGACACCAAAAGCGCACAAAAGTAAAAAGTTAGCAGTTGCTGCTAATAATTACTATTAACACATTCAGAATCACGTGGTAACTAACCACCAACCACTACAACTTTTGAATGCACCAAATATAGCGTATATTTTTTCCCACACTGTATTTTGCTTCTC
>CAYJHK010000129.1:0-6124 GCA_964369515.1 uncultured Desulfovibrionaceae bacterium | reverse complement strand
TTCTGGCCACTTCAAGCACGGTACTGTTCATTTCGTCCATGGCCGTTGCTGTTTCGGTCATACGCGCAGATTGTTCTTCGGCTCCGGTGGTGGAAAGCTCAATTTGCGCCGAAAGCTGTTCTGAAGCTGAAGCAATATTATTTACAATGCCGTCAAGCTGCACCACGGCACGAAGAATGCTTTCTCTTTTTTCATCGGCTTCTTGAGCAGACTTTGCAGCATCTTGCGAAGCAATTTCTGCCCTATCTGCCGCAATTTGTGCTTCCTTGCTTTTTTCATCTGACTCAAAGACCATTTTAGCCAGGTTTTGTATCATGGTATTTAAAGCCTCTGCCAAGGTAGATATTTCATCACCTCGCTGTACGGCATTATGCAATTGATTTTTTTGTTCTGCGGTAAGGGTGAGGTTGCCTTGCGCCACATAGGTAGCTATATTGGCACTGCCGGAAACAGCAACCACCACTTTTTTAACCACAAAATACACAATAAATGCTACCACCAAAACAATCAATATCCCTGCTATAATTAACGCAAAAGTTACGTCATCAGCCGCCGCAAAAAAATCTTGTTCATTGGAAGAAATGCCCACAATCCATTTTGTCTTGGGAAGTTCTGCAAAATGAACAACTTTATCAGTATCTTTCCACACATAGCGTGTAATACCTGTACGCTCTGACAACATCGGTTTGGTAAATGCATACTTATGTTGGTCTTCGCCCGCCAAATCATTATATTTCACATCCATGAGCAAAATACCGTCAGGATCAATAACAAATAGATTAGTTGAAGGCAAAACCTTCACACCATTGATGGTTTCTTTTGATAAGGTGGTTAAATCTAAAATGAACATCAAAACAGCGTCCACTTGAGCGCTTGAAGTACTGCTCCTAATGGGTGTAGTGATTAAGGCACTCATTTTTCCGGTTTGGCGTGATTTTTGCGTACCTAAGGCATCCTTACCCCTCAATGCCTCCTGAAATGTGGGATAAGAGCGTAAATCGAGCCCTAGTCTGCTGGGATTTGAATGGGCAATGGATTTACCGTCTTTTCCTATGATAAGTGCCACAGAAATATCAGCGTATTTTGATACAATATTGCCTAACATTTTGTTGCTTGACTCTTGAAGTGTGGCAAATTCAGGCGATGATTGCGCTTGGGACAAGGTCGCAAACTGTTCTAAACTTTCATTTTCTGCCACAGTTTGCGCAAGAAGCAGCGTACTGCTCATGATATTATCCATTTCCGATGCCTGCTTTTTGGCAAGTTCCAACATTTGCACATCGGTAACCCCAGTCAAGCCCTTTGTGGCAAGGGTGGAGGCAATAATGGTGAGCCCTACAATACCAAACACAATGGGCAATAGGGTAAACAATAAAACTTTTCCGAGTAATTTCAGTTTCATAACAACAAACCTCTTTCTATACTTTCTTAATATGTAAGCCTTCCTCGCAAGCTTCTCATGCAACCAGCATGTTTAGGTTGTGCTAAATCAGTTTCCCGCAATTGGCAAGTGACAATGATGTCAGAACCATAGCATATATAAGGCAAACCTTAGCACTGTATCAGTCCGTCAAAAAAACCCCTTTGCGACGTCCTTACTCAAAGTAAGCATATCTTCATAAGTATGCTCTTTCGCTTAGGACAAAAACCCAGACATTTCATGTATGCAAAATATACTGCTATGCTTGAGTTTTTTTGCTTCCTTGCAATTGGCATTTTTTTGGCGAGCAGAAAAATTTGAATTTTCAACAGGCTGCAACACCAAAAAAAAATTTACTTACGTTATTCATCGGTACTTTTCCGTAATTGTTTATAGAGACCTCTGCGCAATTCATAAAATTAAAGATATACTGGTTAATTAGTCGTCACTGAAAAGCTGGTTTCTAGCTCCATAAAAATGCCGGGAAAGGACATTCCATGCCCTTATTTCCGGCATTTTTATTTGCATATTTTAGCTAATAATTCATATATTTTAAATCATTTATGTGCTTTTTCAGTGACGACTACATAAGCGGTTTGCCCTTTTTCAACGCACTGAAGCTTACCATCTACGCAGCAACTGTGAGGCAATAACATCTCCGTCCTCGGCAGCTTTTTTTACCCAAATATGTAAGCGATTTAACGCAGCAATGGCTTTTGTGTCGCCGCCGGCAAGTGCTTTGTCATACCAAGCGTGCGCCTCGTTCATGTCCGGTGTAATGCTTCCCTTTCCCTCGTTGACGGTTGGGTCGTAATAGGCACCAAGTTCACGCATGGCTGTGATTTCTCCTTTTTGAGCGGCATCTTCCAGCAAGAGGAAGACGGCATCTTGCGCCAGCACATCTTTTTGGGCTACTTCTCTCAGCGAATCGGCAAGTGCTTTACTGGCGGCACCGTCTTCGTTTTTACGCAGGAGCGTGCGTGCTTTATTCATGGCGCTGCTTCCTGATTCCGAAGGGGCTTGTTTTTGCGTATCACTTTGTTTTTGCGTATCGGTTTCTTTTCGGGGTTGTTGCGTGCCCTTGCCGTCATCGGCCTTTTTTTCAATTTTTGGCGTATCTATCGTGCTATTTTCCTTGTTTTGCTGGGATATAGGGATATTTTTCCCATGTTCCATAAACCACCAAAAAGCTGCACCAAGCAAGGCGAGCACCAAGAAAAGCATGAGTAGCGTACCTAATTTCTTTTTCCCCGTTGCATTGCTTTGCGGAGGCTGCGCTGTTGGCATGGTGATTTTGTCCAAACCGCCGCCGTTTGCTTCAGGCGGTTGAGGCGGTCGAGGTGGTTGCGGACGCTGCATGGGCGGCTTTGGTTCTTCTTGCGCTGCTGTTGGCATGACTGGCGTATCCTGTTCAGAATTTGTCATTTGTAAGGGGATGGCAGTACATGCACCCATTCCAACGCCCTGCCCACCGTCCAGTGTGGCTTGGATAATATCTTCAATGCTTAAAGTAAATCCCTGACTGGCATCGCCTTCCTGAATAACTATTTTGTAGGTATTTAACTTATCGAGATAATTGACAACGCTATTATCTACGGCTAAGAGCAAGGCGTTCTCGTGGCAATTCCACGTTCGTGGTTTTAAAAACACCTCGGAGTTTTGCCATCCTTCATGGGAGAGGCATAATTTGTCGGAAGACCTATACAAAGCAAAGGTTGGCGCAGATTTACACGTAATAGGTTTAACAATGATGAGACCGTTTCCGGGGCCTCGTTTGGTATCCGGAATAAATGTAGCTGGCATAAAAATCCTTTAACAGTCCGCTGAAAAAGCCCCATCTGCTGCGTCAGCGACAAAAATCCAAACATCTTATGTATGTCCAATACACTGCGATGCCCATCATTTTTTCACTTCCTTGCATCTGGCACTTTTTAAACGGACTGACAAAATTTGAGTTTTTCAACAGGCTGTTAAGGGAGCATTTATTGAATGCTCGGCACTATATAATGTTCTAAAATTTTTCCAAGTTCTGAATTTTGTTCACGATTAAATGTAGCGTCAGCATCGATTTCTACATTTTCTTGAACCATATATACAAAAGCACGCAACCAGTCAACATAATAAGCACGGTCATAGGCCGGAGCCTGTTCCGGAATAGAGGGGTAGCTGTTTTTTTCCTGCGGTGCAAAAATGGATATGCTGCGTCCTTGGGTTACAATTGTCCTTTGCTGCGCCGTGGTGAAGCGTGGGTCAAAGCCAAGCCAACAAATGAAGGCATTGAGCATATCCGCTGCAAGGCTGACCTGTTTCCACACAAGTTTTTCGCGCGCCACATTGCCATAGCCGGAGACGAGTCTTTGCTGTTCGGTCATCTTTGCCGGCAGTTGCAGACGAGTTATGGCCGTAATAAGCTCGTGAATCATAAGCCCCCATTCTCTTTCCGGAAATCTAAAATACTGTTGCGCCTTAACATTGCTTGCAAGTTCACGCATTTGCTTAATCCAATGTTGCAAGACAATATCCGTAAAGCGTGAGGCTTCATCTTCATATTGGGGGTCAAAGGTCGGCATATTTTCTTGCGTGTCTGTATGCGCATCCATGGAAAAATCTCCAAAAACGTCTTCGAGCAAACTTTGCGAATTTACCCGTGAACCCACTACGGCTGTCCCTTGTTCCCCTTGGAAGAGGCGTTGCTGCTCGCTCTTAAAGTACAAGGTATGCAGATCATAATCAACTATTAAAAATGCACGTAGAAATTCACCAAAACGCTGAAATTCGATGATTTTAGAGAGGATAACCGCAATATTTCGTGCAAAACTGTCCTTTCGCTTGCGTTCTTCCTCTTTATCGTCACTTTTCCAATGCGGACTTAAAATGGCCTGCACTCGTTCCGTGGTCTGTGCCAGCGTAACGAGAATTTGATTACGCTTTAATGAGGGATTGCACAAGGGGCGCAAGGCAGAGCGTAAAAGGCTGATGCCGCCGTCATTGGGCTCCATGGCCGCATTCCACACCCTTTCCGGATCAAAAACATGATTTTGCACCACAGGGGAATGGATAAACGCTTCTCGCAGCTCGTTCACAAATTCGACTTGGTCAGCATGGATGCCCATTTCCGTATCGCCGTCAAATTTGAAAATCGCCTCAAAGCGATAGTTGGGGTTGCGCAATAAGAAGACATTATTGAAGGCTTTTTTTCCGTCCCAATTGGTGGGCCAATCGTCATTTTTGCCGAAAAAATCCAAGAGTGAGGTTTGGAAGCGAGTGCTCCAGCGTGCTTCCACCGACAACGCTCCCCTTTTCTTCTCAAACTCCAAATCCATTTTGGAGAGTACGAAAAACAGAGCCGGTGTGGAACCGGAGGCTGCTCGCCGTTCCGGTGTTTCGCCATGCGTTGTGGCAATCCATTGTTGCACGGCGCGCGGTAAATCCTGCACTTCTTGATTGCCGGGGGCAATGCACAGCAACATACTGGTCAATTCTTTTTCGGCGCAATATCTTTCAAAAAGATAGGCCACTTTTCCCCGCAAGAACAGGCTTTCCAGCATGTCGGGTTTTTCGATTTCTTGGCGAATATTTTGAATTTTGAAGCGTGAACGGTAACCCGGAAAGTCCAGTAAATCCGTGTGATCAAAAAAATCGTCGGGTTTTTCAAGCATGGGAATGGTGATTTCCGCGGTAAGTGCGGTAATCAACGTGCGAGCAACTTGTACTTTTTTACCGTTACTGCCAATGATACTGAGCTCGTCGCCGGAGAAATTGCCCTGTGTATGCCGCAGGAGGTCTTTGAGTAATTTAACATCGATAATGCTGTTTTCCCGTGGAATAAGCGCATTGATGGGGCAGTAGGCTTCTTGGGCATATGAAAGAGATTGCAATACCTTACAGAGCGTTAAGTATAAATCTGTAAAGGGAGTCACATTGTCCCAAAGTAGCGCAAACAATTTGGCACGTCCGTTTAAATCAAGCCCGGGAGCCAGCTCGATGGCACGTTCAAAATAGGCTTTTTGCAATAGCTGCACCCGTGGGCGTGAGGCAAAATTGCGCACAATATATTCACGCAATTCTTCCATATCGTCGCCGGAAACTTCATCGTTGTGGATATTGCTGTATAAATTATCAAGTTTGCGCACGTCTTCAAGTAATTGTTCTTGATTGGGATTTTCCTTGTGCTCGCAGTCGGCATAATAGGTGTTGGCAAGCACACGCACAATATCACATTCGGTGAGCAGGCGCAGGCGTATGGGGTGGCCTTCGGGCATATTTTGAGGCGCAGTGGTTGTAAAACGTGTCACAAGTCCGGTGGACTCCTTTCCGCCTTCGGGGTTTATTTCGGTCAGAAAGTCGCAACTATGTCCATTGAAGTTTGCCAGTAAATTCCCCTGTTTATCCCGTGCAAGCGTGGAGATAAGATAACTCTTGCCCGCTTGACTTGGGCCAAAAACACCCACACACATTTTGCGCATGGCGGCCACGGTGCATTTGTGATAGGCACGCCCGGCACGGCGCAATTCGGCCTGAATGCTTTGGTACTGTTTACCCACATATTCTTTATTATGATGTAACCACTGCATGGCTCGCTTGGTATTTTCTTCAAGCTTGGCACAGTGTTGTGCAAGTTGTTGGTCTTCTGTATGCATATATTCTCCAACGTGGCTATTGCCTTTAGTCAGCTACTTTTTATCTGGGGGGAAGGAAAACCCT
>CAYJHK010000128.1:0-6225 GCA_964369515.1 uncultured Desulfovibrionaceae bacterium | reverse complement strand
AGGAGTATACAATGCAATTACATGAATTATATCCTTTTCCCGAAGAGCGTAAAACTCGTCGCCGTGTTGGTCGTGGCTCTGGCTCAGGTCTTGGTTGCACAGCAGGCAAGGGAAATAAAGGGCAAAACGCTCGTGCAGGCGGCGGAGTACGTGCCGGTTTTGAAGGCGGTCAAATGCCTTTGCAACGCCGTTTACCAAAGCATGGATTTAAGAACTATCCCTTTAAGGTTACCTATGATGTGATTAATCTTGATCGCCTCTTGGAAGCTTTTGAAGGAAAAAGCGATATCAGTCTTGAAGACATTTATAAACGTGGACTTGCCGATTTTGGCAAACCTGTGAAAATTCTTTCACGTGGTGAAATTTCCCGTGCAGTAAATGTTGAAGCTCATAAATTTAGTAAGAGTGCTGCGGAAAAAATTACAGCCGCCGGCGGTCAAGCTAATGCACTTGAGAAAGAAGTTGAGGCTGTTAAGTCAAAGTTTGTTAAGCGTGCAACCTCCAAAGGTCAAGCCCTAAACTTGGAAAAGGCTTAATTAATAATATAAAAGCGCATGTTTTAACATAAATGTGCGCTTTCATTTCTATTTAGCGCATTGCTTTAAAGCAAGGCATTAAAAAGGCATAAAAAGAGATATTATGGCAAACGGAGCGGTAAATACAACTACAGCAGCGCAATCTAGCCTTATGAAAAAACTTGGCTGGACTTTTCTGCTTTTATGTTGCTATCGGCTGGGAGTGCATGTGCCAATCCCCGGCATAGATGCTGTGGCACTGCAAGACTTTTTTAACAAAATGGCCGGTACATTATTTGACCTTTTTGATATGTTCTCAGGTGGCGGCCTTTCCAATACATCTGTTTTTGCCTTGGGTATCATGCCGTATATATCTGCTTCAATTGTTATGCAGCTTATGCAGGTGATTAGCCCAAGTATTAAGCGCATGGCAAAGGAGGAAGGGCAAACCGGACGACGCAAGATTACGCAATATACTCGCTACTTAACTGTGCTTATTACTCTTGTGCAGGGTATGGGTATTGCAGTTGGGCTTGAAAGTATGCGAAGTCCCTCAGGTGACTTGGTTGTGCTTGAACCCGGATGGGAGTTTCGTTTAATCACCATCCTCACATTCACGGCAGGTACAGTACTTATCATGTGGCTTGGTGAGAAAATCACTGAAAAAGGCGTTGGAAATGGCATATCTCTCATTATCTTTTCAGGTATTGTTGTAGGGATTCCTCGTGCTATTGCCCAATCATTTCAGCTTATTAGCGCAAATGACATGACAATTTTCATTGCCATTGTCATCTTGGTGCTTATGCTTGCAATAACGGTTGGCATTGTCTTTATGGAACGATCGCAACGCCGAATTCCCATTCAATATGCCAAGCGGCAAGTGGGCAAACAAATGTATGGTGGGCAAAATTCGCATGTGCCGCTGCGTGTGAACACAGCCGGCGTTATTCCACCTATTTTTGCTTCAAGTTTGCTGTTGTTTCCGGCAACCATCGGACAATTTTCCAATAATGAATATGTGCAGATGATAACGTCCATGTTCTCACCGGAAAGCATTGTTTATAACATCATATTTGTGGCACTTATTTTCTTCTTCTGCTATTTTTATACGGCAATTATCATTGATCCTAAGGATATGGCAGAAAATTTGAAGAAGAGCGGTGGTTTTATCCCGGGCATACGTCCTGGTGAAAAGACAGCGGAATATATCAATACGGTATTGTCACGCTTGACACTTACCGGTGCATGTTACATAGCTCTGGTATCTGTCATCCCCATGATTCTTATAGCAAATTTCAATGTGCCATTTTATTTTGGCGGTACAAGTTTGCTTATCTTGGTGGGTGTTGCCATGGACTTCATGAGCCAAATGGAATCGCATATGATTTCCAGTCAGTATGAAGGGCTTATGCAAAAAGCAAAACGTAAAGGCAGAGCATAATTTTGCTTTGATGGAATATGAAAAAATATCGCGGTGCCTTTATAAAAAATGATCGAGAAATCGGTCTTATGCGTGAAGCCAATAGACATGTGGCCAATGTGCTTGATATTGTGGAAGATATGATTGCTCCCGGAATATCAACCATGATGTTAGAAGATGCCGCAAGAGACTATTGCGCAAAGCGTAATTTAAAACCGGCGTTTTTAGGGTATCACGGTTTTCCTTTTGCCCTTTGCGTTTCGGTAAACGAAGTTGTTGTGCACGGATTTCCTTCTATGCGGCTGCTTGAAGAAGGAGATATTGTCAGCGTTGATATGGGTGTTGTCTACGAAGGATTTGTAGGCGATGCAGCACGAACCTTTGCCGTTGGTGAAGTGAGTGAGCAGGCAAAAAAACTTATGAAGATTACGGAAGATGCCTTGTATAAAGGTATTGAAGTGGTTAAGCATGGGCATGATGTCTATAAAATCGGCGCAACGGTACAACAATTTGTGGAAGCGGCCGGCTATAATGTAATTCGGCGTTTTGTGGGGCATGGAGTTGGTGTCAAAATGCACGAAAAACCGGATGTACCCAATTTCAAACCAGCCTACGCCGGTATGCCCATGCATAATGGCATGGTCATAGCCATTGAACCAATGGTCAGCGTCGGTACGTATGAAGTGGACATTTTAGAAGATAAGTGGACAGCTGTAACTCGTGATCGCTCGCTTGCGGCGCATTATGAACACAGCGTTGCCATTACCCCGCACGGACCTGAGATCTTGAGCATTTCAGATCGAGGTCTTCGGCGAGGATAATTTGGTGTTGACAGAATGAATAAACACAGATAAAAGCTTAGCTCTTGCCATGAACTTTTGTTCTGCAAGAGAAGTGAATCTGGAGTACTATTATGAAAGTAAGACCTTCCGTAAAGAAGATTTGCCCAAAATGCACTGTCATTCGGCGTAAGGGTGTGCTCAGAGTAATCTGCGAAAACCCACGCCATAAGCAGCGTCAGGGCTAAGGCAGGAGACGAGAGTGGCTAGAATTGCAGGAGTAGATTTGCCTCGTGGCAAACGTGTGGACATTGCGTTGACCTATATCTATGGTATTGGGCGTACAACTTCGCTCAAAATCCTTGATACCACCGGTGTGGACTGGACACGCAACATTGACGACCTCTCCGATGCAGAGGTAAACGAAATCCGTAAAGAGCTTGAAGGCCATTACAAAGTCGAAGGTGATCTTCGCCGTGAAGTAGTGAGCAATATTAAGCGGCTCATGGATATTGGTTGTTATCGCGGTCTTCGTCACCGTCGTGGTTTACCTGTGAATGGTCAACGTACCAAGACCAATTCACGCACCCGTAAGGGGCCGCGCCGTGGTGCTGTTGCCGGTAAGAAAAAATAACACCCAAGCATAACCCCAAACATCTTGGGCATTAAAAATTAGTGTAGAGGAAAAATTATGGCCAGAGCTAGAAGAGCGGTCAAAAAGAAAGATAAAAAGAATATTCCCGTGGGCATAGCCCATATTCAAGCTTCTTTTAACAATACTATAGTAACCTTTACCGATACTCGTGGCAACGCCATTAGCTGGGCATCTGCCGGGCAAAGCGGTTTTAAGGGTTCACGCAAGTCAACACCTTTTGCTGCCCAAGTAGCTGCCGAAACAGCCGCACGTAAGGCGCAAGAAAACGGTATGCGTACCGTTGGTGTCTATGTCAAAGGCCCCGGCTCCGGTCGTGAGGCTGCCATGCGTGCCATAAATGCTGTGGGCTTTAAGGTTGCCTTTATTCGTGATGTGACCCCCATTCCTCATAATGGTTGTCGCCCGCCAAAGCGCCGTCGCGTATAATGAGTAATTAAGGATTGAGTTCATTAGGTAATAAAAAATGTGCTGCACTAAGCGAAAGAGCATACTTCATTGATATTTAAATGAATATCATCACTCTCTAATATATAACGAATAAGAGACAATTTATTTATCAAATATTTATGAGATATGCTTAAAAGCACATTTTTTAACAGGTGAGGAAGCTGGTATTATCCAGCGTAAAGCCAAAAAAAGGAAATATAATGGCTAAATATACAGAAGCCAAATGTCGTATGTGCCGCCGTGAAGGTACAAAACTTTATTTGAAAGGTGATCGTTGCTACACAGATAAGTGCGCCTATGATCGCCGCCCCTATGCACCCGGTCAACATGGCCGTGCACGCAAAAAATTAAGTGATTACGCTGTGCAGTTGCGTGAAAAGCAAAAAGTGCGCCGCACTTATGGCGTTTTGGAAAAACAATTCCACGGATACTTTGTCACTGCCGACCGTCTTAAGGGCGTCACCGGTGAACATTTACTCGCACTCTTAGAACGCCGTTTAGATAATGTTGTTTACCGTTTAGGTTTTGCCAATTCTCGTAACCAAGCACGCCAATTGGTGCGTCATGGTATTTTCACATTAAATGGTAAGAAAGTTTCCATTCCTTCTTTGCAAGTTCGTATCGGCGATACCATTGAGGTTCCGGAAAAAAATCGTAAAATCCCAGTTCTTTTGGAAGCGCAAGAAGTAATTGCGCGCCGTGGGAGCACAGCTTGGCTTGAGCTTGATGCTGCTGCTTTTAAGGGTACGGTCAAAGCATTGCCACAACGCGATGATATTCAGTTCCCTATCAACGAAAATATGATAGTAGAACTTTACTCCAAGTAAGTGGGGGCGTTTATGTTAATCAAACAGGGCGAACGGCTTATCAATACGCGCAACTGGGCAGAGCTTGTTAAGCCTGATCAGATTAGACGCGAAAGTGATCCGCAAAGCACCATGTATGGTAAGTTTGTGTGTGAACCGCTTGAACGTGGTTATGGCAATACCATTGGCAATGCCATGCGCCGTGTGCTCCTTTCTTCTTTGCAAGGAGCTGCCATTGTAGCCATAAAGGCAGTGGGAGTGCAGCATGAGTTTTCTTCATTGCGCTGCATTTCTGAAGACATGACGGATATTGTGCTTAACTTAAAGCAAGTTCGTATGCTTATGGACAGCGAAGAACCACAACGCCTCACTCTTTCTGTGAATAAAAAAGGTGCTGTGACTGCTGCTGATATTAACACAAATCAACATATAATCGTGCTTAATCCCGAACAACATATTGCGACCCTTACGGAAGATTTTGAGCTTGAAATGGAGCTTGAAGTGCGTATGGGCAAGGGCTACGTACCTGCTGATATGCACCAAGATTTGTATGAAGAAATCGGTCTGATTCGACTGGATGCGAGTTTTTCGCCTGTGCGTAAAGTGGCATACTCAGTCGAACAAGCGCGCGTTGGGCAAATGACCAACTTTGATAAACTTATTTTAGAGATTTGGACTGACGGATCAGTCACTCCTGAAGACTCCATTGCGTACAGCGCAAAAATTATTAAAGAACAGATTTCTGTATTTATTAATTTTGATGAAAAAATATCCGGCGTCAGCGACAATGAATCGGGCAGCGACATTGATCTTAATGAAAATCTTTATAAAGGTATAGATGAGCTTGAGCTTTCTGTGCGTGCTACCAACTGCTTACGCAGTGCAAATATCGCCATTGTTGGTGAATTGGTACAAAAAAGCGAAAATGACATGCTCAAGACCAAGAACTTTGGACGAAAATCTCTTGACGAAATTAAAGGTGTCCTTTTGGATATGAACCTTGATTTCGGCATGAAGATTGACAATTTTGACAAGAAATATCAAGAATGGAAGAGGAAGCAGCAAAATGAGGCACAATAATTCTGGTAGAAAGCTTTCGCGCACTCCTTCGCATCGTAAGGCCCTGTTCCGCAATTTGGCCAAAGCGCTGCTTACACATGGCAAAATTCGTACTACGGAAATGAAAGCCAAGGAATTGCGCCGCACAGTGGAACCGCTTATAACTTTGGCTAAGCGTAACGACTTACACGCACGCCGCGAAGCTTATCGTGTGCTTGGAAATCACCAATTGGTGAAACGTCTTTTTGACGATATCGGACCAGCTTTTGAGGGAATTCCCGGAGGTTATACACGCGTGCTCAAGCTTGCTACGCCGCGCCGTGGTGATAATGCCCCTATGGCCATTATTGAACTTACACGCACAAAAGATAGCCAAGCCGATGAATCAAGCGCAAAAAAAGCTGAATCTGTGGAAGTTGTAGAAGAAAAATCTGAATAAAAACATTACTTAATTGTGGAAGAGGTGTGAAAAGCACCTCTTTTTTTAAAATGTAAGACCTCTGCGCAATTGATTGCGCAAGGTCTTTGGAGCGTTGACGTTAGT
>CAYJHK010000127.1:0-6303 GCA_964369515.1 uncultured Desulfovibrionaceae bacterium | reverse complement strand
GGGGAAGGGGAAGCTTTTGGGCTTTAGCAAAAGTTCCCCTTCCCCCCTCAAGAAAATAATTAATCAGTGTTTCCTTTGCTCACATTTAAAATTTCACTTTACATTATAAATATTTTGGTTATGCTTCCTTGTAGAGTTTTTTGCATAACTTTCCCAAAAAGTATATTATGAATGTTGGAGCCTCTTTAATGAATGCACTACCCTTTGCTTATGCGCAGGCAGTATTTGAAGTAACGCAAGATGCGTATATTGTTGTAGATAAGGATACGCTATGCCTTTTAGCATGGAATCCTGCTTTTGAAAGGCTGGGCTTTAGTGGATTGTCCGACACTGAAAACACATTACAAAACGCAAAAGCCCACACGCTTTGTTTTTCCTGCCTTAGAGAAGTCATTGAAATTCAAAGCCGATTATTAGAAAGTGGCAACAGTACATGTTCACTTGCCTCACTTCCCATTAAAATACGTGGTGGTGTTAATCAAGATTTCTTTGCCAAAGTTATCAAAGTTTTGGACGATGAAAAGTCTGTCCTTGTACAAATTTACCCTGATGAACATTTGGGACTCTCCTTTGAAACAGCGGTGCAAAACCTTGAAAAACGAGATATTTTGCTTACGGCTACCAGCAGGGCTGCTCAAGAATTACTCAATGAAAGCGACAACTTTCACAAAACCATTGACACGGTACTCGGTATTTTGGGCAATGCCACCAATGTAGATAGGGTTTACGTTTGGAGTATCCACCCTGCCCCAAACCCCGAAGAAGACGATCGCCTCTACACCTCACAGCTTTATGAGTGGAGCGAGGGCGCAGAACCGCAACAAGGCAACGAACTCACAACCAATATGCTGGTTGATGAAGTCATACCCACATGGATTGCTACTTTTCTTGAAGGAAAATGCGTCAATAGCCTCGTAAAAAACATGCCGCTGGCTGAAAGAGAACAACTTGAACCTCAAGGCATCATCTCCATTATGACCGCCCCCATTATGTTTCACGGGCATCTTTGGGGCTTTATCGGTTTTGATAATTGCCATTCCGAATACATTTGGAATCAAGCAGAAGAAGACATCTTGCGCACAGCAGGTACGCTTATCAGCACCGCCATTCACACAAGGCGCACCAACGAGGCTCTCTATGTGGAGCAAGAGCGTTTTTGTGGCGTTGAGGAAGCAACCGGCGACATTATTTGGTCTGTGGATAAAAACCACAATATTGTTTATATTTCTCAGCGTTTGAAAGCTGTTTTACAATACAGCCCGCAAGAAGTTATAGGTAAACACATAAGCACGCTCTTGCTTGACCCCCATTCATTCAAATACACTGCCACCGCCGAAAATTTTATTATGCGCGATTTTGAATTGCGTGCCGTGTGTAAGGACGGCAGCATGAAATGGCTCAGTTCGTCTTGTAAATACACTTATGATGAGCAAGGTCAGCTGCTATACGGTTTTGGCTCCAGCTCCGATGTAACTCATGTGCATGAAGCCCAAGAAGCTTTGCACATTGCCAATAGAGAACTGGAAGAAGCCATCAAAATTGCCAACGACCTCGTGAAATCCACCAAGGAAGCCAATGCCATTAAGACAAACTTCTTGGCGAATATGAGCCATGAAATCCGTACCCCCATGAATGCCATCATGGGCATAAGTCACATATTGCAAAACACAGACCTATGCGAAAAACAGCGTGAATATATTAACAAAATAAACAACTCTACTAAATCACTCTTGGATATTATCAATGATATCTTGGACTTTTCTAAAATCCAAGACGGCAATATGATATTAGATAAAAATCGTTTTGAAATGCAACACATTATTGACGATATTCAGCGCACCGCCACCCAATGGATTGAAGAAAAAGATCTTGAATTCAGCTTAGAAATCGCCCCCAAAGTGGAAAATAGCTATATTGGCGATGTCATACGCCTTGGTCAAATCCTTACAAGCCTTGTAACCAATGCCATAAAATTCACGCATAAAGGCGGTGTTCACATCAATGTAGACGTGGAAAGCGAAAATAATGAATCCACATTATTGCATTTTTCGGTAAAAGACTCAGGCATAGGTATTTCACCCGAACAAATAAGCACCCTTTTCGAGGGTTTCACGCAAATTGATATTTCAAGCACACGCCGCTATGGAGGCATAGGTCTTGGACTTGCCCTGTGCAGAAATCTCACCTTGCTTATGGGCGGAGATATTTGGTGCGAAAGTACCCCCGGTGAAGGCTCAACATTTCACTTTACCTGCCGCCTTGACAAAGTCGTCCCCAAAAATCCTATTATCATACGACCACTCTCAGACATGCATATTGTGGCTGCCCTTCCCAATAAAGAAGCATTGGAAAGTTTAGAAAAGCAACTTCTGCCCCTTGGCTATAAAAATATATACTTTGCGCAAGACCTACAAAATATTAAACGACTGGTAGATATCAATAGCATTATCGATGTCATACTTATACATCATGACTTTACACAGGCAAAAGCCACCATGGATATTTTAAGCAGTAATACTGACTATTTTAATAATATCCATGTTGTTTACCGTACAGATGACCATAAATCAATACTTCCTCACAATGTAACCCCCATTGATTCTTGGAATGCTTCCTCATTACAAGATACCTTTATAAGTATTTTGGGCGAACATTTTGAATTTGACTGCGCAACATACCAGCAGACACTGGAAAATATATTACGTGCCGAACATAGCGGCAAGAAAATTTTGCTGGTGGAAGATAATGAAGTCAATCAGATGATAGCACAAACCATACTCGAAGAAGTGGGACTTGCAGTAAGCGTAGCAAATAACGGACTTGAAGGTTATGAGGCCATGTATAAAGATGATTTTGATCTTGTCATAATGGACATACAGATGCCCGTTATGGACGGACTAAGTGCTGCAAAGAAAATCCGTGAAAATACACAATTTGCTCATATTCCCATCATAGCCATGACCGCCCATGCCATGGAAGAAGACAAAGAAAAAAGTTTCAGAGTGGGCATGAACGACCACACAACAAAACCCATTGATACCACACAACTTTTTCGGGTTCTCTTGCACTGGCTTTCAAAAAGTGCAGCATGAAATGCACAAACTATTGACAAAATAGTGGGTGATGTTTCAACAAGCTCTTAAGGTTACTCTATGTCATATAATGCATTCAATGAAACACAAGACACCGTTGTCCTGACGCCACCGAAAAGTACTCTCATAAATCAGCGGCGTCTTCACACTCTAGAAGACCTTAAAATACAGCAACTCAGACTTGAAAGCAATGCAAATCATTACATGCAAAAAAAAGCTGCACGCCAAGGGACGTTGCCTCTTGCTTGGCGCATACTTATATGGATTTTTGCATGTATTATGAGCCTTTCACTCCTTGTAGTTGGTGGAGCTGCCTATTTGACCTCTCCTTTTGGCGAAGAATCCATGACAGCCGTGGTGCAAAATGTTGTCAACCATTACGGCAAAGACAAAGGGCTTCGCATACAGCTATCAGCCATTCGAGGTTTTTGGGAAGGAAGGATCGAAATTTTAAATTTACGAGTGTATGATACCTATGGGCCTTGGCTGCGCATTACGGAGGGTACCCTCCATCCGGATTGGGATAGTTTGGTAAAAAGCATGGTGGCTTTGGTACGATTTAAGCGCAGTAAACATATTCCCAAGGCTTTTTATGAGCAAAACGCCCCCTTAGTCTCCACACCGATTGTTATAGATAAACGTCACACCACCGTCTTGCAAAATGTTCCGTTTTATGTGGAAAATGTCTCATCATCATCTTCTTCTTCATTCCCTTCCACGCCAGAACAAAGCAGCGCACAAAATACGACAATACAAGGCGCAAGAGCTAAAAGCCTCACCCCCTCAACACCCAGAACCAAAAAAACAGCTGAAAAAGCCATTGTTAATAACCTGCTTAAACCAAGTGACCTCCTCAAGGGTAAGGTAGTTTTTGCCATAAAATCCGGAACATTCATTGGTTCATTCATGCCACGTTTTCCAAGATACCATATGGATAGTTCCCCAAAAACCACTAATATGCAGGAACTTTTTGATTTTCTACCCGCATGGCTTGCCATTGATGTGGCAAAAATTGAATTGGTGGATTTTAAGCTCGGTCCACGCTCTCGATCCATTAATTTCTCTACCAATGTGCATGGGCAAATCAACGCAGAACAGTTATTACTGCGCTCTACGCTGCTGGCTGCTCATGAGATCCCAACAGATTGGGTGCTGCCTTCCATGCAAGACCTCCCCGACGATGTGCGTATCACGCAGACAGAAATGATAAAAAAACTCAATTCACTCTTCAAAACCTCAGCTATAAACGACAATCAAGCACACGAAGAAGTCAAAAAACGTATTATTGGGTACGCAAGCATTGATTATGACAAAGGAAAAGTAGACATTCGCTGGCAGATGGGCGATTCATTGCTTTCCAAAGTCTTTGCCAAGGGAGTAGACTCCATATGGTCAAGGATGCGTATTCTGGCGCATATCCCTGCATGGCCCCCCAACAAGCAAACTCCCTTACAAGCCTATTTCATCGGCAGATTTGGGCTTACACTGACGCATAATGCACAAAAAATCAAATCTTCTCTGGTTTCAGGACAGTTTTTTTGGGATTCTGATACCTTTATTTTACGTGATTTTGACTTGAAAAGCCCCAATCGGGAAACGTCCATAAAGGCCAAAGGTAGCCTTGGTTACTCGCTCACCAAGGGTTTTGGAGCTGAATTCAACGCATCGATAAAGGATTTAAAAACATTGGCATATATTTTTGGCAAACAAACCACAAGCTCCGAATATAAAGGCAACATTGACACAAGCATTTATATTTCACACTCAGGAGATCGAATTCTTTGGTGGACCAAGCCCTTGCCAAAAATCCTTGAGGGAAGCAACATCCCGGGATTTAAGATAAGCCCTTATGATAAAAGTATTTTAGCAAAAAACACGCAACGCTTTATAAAAAACTCACAATTGTCAGTCAAGGAAATCAATCATAAGACATTTGTCACAGAAAAGCTTGAAACAGCCTCCACTACCAAGACTGTACCACCTGCCAAAACAGCGTCCACTGCCGATGCTTCGCCCAAAAAGGCTAAGGCCAGCCCGTTTGCGGCAACACAACTTCCCCCCTTCCCCGTGATCTCCAGGGGCGACGATGGATTTAGATTTCGCTTCAAGATGGAAAGTAAGAACTTTGAGCTGGAACAAGGTGTAATTAAAGATCTCTTTTTTACCGTAACCGGTAGCTCCGTATATGAACCCTCTGCCCCACAAGCGATTTTTGCAAGCTCCTCTGCACAAAATGCTGATAATAGGAACACTGCACAAGATCACAATGGAGCGACGTTAAGCCAACCCCCCCCCACAGTTGACGATGAAACGAATTCATTGGATTTTAATTATGCGGGACTCCCACAAGCTTTGGTTGGCGATGTATTCTTACGCTTTGGAGATATTTTCAGTCAAGGCAGTGCGACCATGAAAAGCCAATGGTTTTTAGGTGGTTACCAACCGGGCGCAAGGATGTTTCTAGCAAGGCTTCAAAATTTCTTAATAGATTTCCCGGGGTTTTCCAGCGATGCCAACCTTGCCTTTTCCTATGCATTACCACGAACAAAAAGACGCTGGCCATGGATTGACGGCGATTTCAATGTGCACATCAAAAATTGGGATCTGCTGTCTAAAATATTTATCAGCCCTCTTCGTGCAGAAAATGTACAACTTTACTCGACGTTTAAATCTGTGGTGGATAAACAAGGCAAACCATCACAGTTTTTTGACTCAAAACTCCTTACCGACCGGGTAGATGCCACCGAGTTTATGGTACGCCACACGGAAAGCTCAGCTCAAAGCCATCATCTGCACGCCATGATTGACACCATGTCCTTGTCTGTTGGTCGCTTACGGGAAATAGTCCAAAAAAAATTGTACTACATCCCCCCCAAAGAAGTCCCCCTCATTACTGCAAAATTAGACATTGCCTCCGGGCGTGGCGGACCTTTAGTCTGGAACAGCGGCTCCGGTGAAATCAGCATTAACGGCGAACAAGCAAAATTCACCATACGAATGCTTGGCGAAATCAGCGCCATCATTGACGGACTCTTCAATTTTCGTACCCGTACCCTGAGTCTCAAAGACATGAACCTTAAAACACCCATAAGTGCGAAAAATAAAAAATAGGAAAACGCTTATGGGGATCTTAGGGAAGCTCCGATTAATTATTTTCTTGAGGGGGGAAAGGGCACGTGATTCTAATTTGTAAAAATTTTCTTGGGGGAGG
>CAYJHK010000126.1:0-6375 GCA_964369515.1 uncultured Desulfovibrionaceae bacterium | reverse complement strand
ACGCCCGTGGCAAGATGCGTCACCATTTCCGATGAACCATTGCCGCAAGCTGTGAAAATAGACTTTATATCCAAGGAAAATGACACAAAATGTAAACTTTTCTGAGCTTTGTTGGCGGAGAAAAAGTATAAACCCATGAGAGTAGGCAATAAAAATCCTAAACCGGTGGCCAATGCCACACCTTGCATCCCCATGCCAAAATATACAATAAATACATAGTCTAAAACGATATTTGTCAAACCGCCAAGGACGAGAGCTAAAAGAGCAAATTTAGGCTTGCCGGCAGCAATCATGGCATTTTCAAAAATGGTTTGCAAAATAGCGCAAGGAGCAAAAAGGGATAATACAACAAAGTAATCATAACAATATTGGTATGTTTCTTCATTTGCTCCAAGGATAAGAAGAATTTCTTGCAAAAATATTTGTGTACATGCAGTAAGCAATACGCCTATGCTAAAGCCTGTGACACAAAAAAGGGTTAACTTTTCTTTCGCTCTGTGCGCCTTTCCTTCTCCTAAAAGTCTTGCGCAAATGGCATTGCCCCCTGTGCCCAGCATGGTTCCCACAGCAATAAAAACCGTAATCATAGGTAATATAATGTTTATGGCCGAAAGTGCGTTGGTGCTAATGAGATTAGCCACAAAAATACCATCCACCAGCGTATACACAGACATGAAAATCATCATGGAGATACTGGGCAGTGTGAACATAAGGACATTTTTAAAAGTAATAGTTTTAAGCATAATTATAGACTCCTTTTACTAAAATATCTTTCTTTACCGCAAGAGAGATATATGCTAGGTTCACTATAAAGTATGACATAGTGTGAGAGTCAACAAAAAAGGTGAAGAATGGAAAAATATTTATCCATCGGTGAAGTTGTGAAAATGAAAGGGGTAAGCCATAGAGCTTTACGCCACTATGACGATTTGGGGATTTTAGTGCCGGCGTACACAAACCCTGAAACAAAATACAGATATTATTCAAAAACTCAAATAATTGTGCTTGATATTATTCTTCTTTGTGTGGCCTTGGGTATACCCTTGAAAACTTTTAAAAGCTACATACTTAAAGACGGAGGTATTGACGCCAAACAGATGATAGTTGATGCTAAAGCCAAGGCTTTGCAAGTACAAAATGAAATTGATCAAAAACTTTATTTTTTGCACTCTGCGTCCGAACATTTTAGCGATTTTGAGAAAATATCACAACAAAAACAAACTTATACAAAACAAATGCCTCAAAGGTATTTTCTTACCACACCCGCACCCGAGGACTTTGGCACCCATACAGCTTATTGGACAAAACTCACTTTCCTTTATAATATAGCTTTGAAACAAGGCTTTGCCCTATCTGTCAATCAAGGCTTGTGTTTTTACTTAAAAGATGGAAATCCATCGGTAAAATATTTTGTGGAAATCCAAAAACCAAAGACTATTGAACAGAGCCACCCTGATATTGTCGTCATACCTAAAGCAGAATTTTTGTGTGAATGCTTTGAAGATAAATGCTTTTTTGAAGCCTTAGAAAAATACCGATCACACGAACGATACCTTTCCGGGAATATGTTTATTTTATGTGATATACTTGAGGGAAATATTACTCATAAAGCTGCCCCCTTTGAAATACAATTATTATTGGAATAAAGGAAGACCTCTGCGTAATTCCCAAAATTGACAAAATACATAGATTGCTTCGCTGCGCTCGCAATGACTTTCGTTATAATATCAAGTCATTGCGAGGCGAGTCTTTTTGCTGACTAAGGGTAATATCCACAAAGCGGATTTTTATAAAAGTTAACAGCAGTTACTGATAGTAATTACTATTAATGCATTGGGAGTCACGTGGGCTACTCCGTGCTTCTTTAAATTCCGGCTTTAGCGCATACCTCAAGCATACGCTCAAGGGAAGCTTTGGCCGTGTCCACTTGTTCTTGTGGAATGCGCACCGCTTGTGCCGTACCGTTATCAATTTTTTGCAATGTTGTCAGCAGTTTTTCTTCTGTGATTAGACCCATATCCATGCAATATACCGAGCGCAGAGGGATGACGGTGCAATGTTCTTTATAATTTGCACGCAAGCGTTCCACAAGGTTTCCTTCAGTGCCTACGATGATAGTGCTGCCCTTGGCGCATTTTTTCACGGCTTCAATGAGGAAGGTGGTGGAACCTGAGCCGTCGGAAGCAGCCACCACGTCTTGTGGACATTCGGGATGCACAACGACGGTGCAGCCTGTATGTTCACGCCGGAAATTGGCGATATGTTCGGTGGTAAATTCCTCATGAATGGGACAATATCCCGGCCAAAGCAGTATTTTAGCTTGATTTATGGCGGAAAAATCAAGATATTCCCCATCTCCTTCCACGTTGAGGATGTGCCAATCCTTTTCACTCAATCCCAGCTGCACAGCCATATTTTGCGCCAGATTTTTGTCCGGTAAAAAGACCACCGCACCGCCATTGTCGCCTTGCGCTACTTGCTCCAGCGCCCATTTGAGCATGATTTTTGCGTTGGCTGACGTGCATACCGCTCCGCCATAGCGTCCCACAACGTCCTTCACAGCCAGTGAGGTATTGACATAAGCGAGGGGGATGATGCTGCGGCCTTGTTCGGTGGCTTTGGCGTGGAGAATTTTCATGACACTTTCAAGTTGGTCTGCCGGTGTCATGAGAGACATGTCGCAATTGGCCTTAGCGTCGGGAATGTAGATATTTTGCCCTTCACGGGCGAGCAATGCGCCGGATTCTGCCATAAAATATACGCCGCAAAAAACAATGTGAGGAGCTGTTTCAAGAGCCACTTTGCGGGCAAGTTCCAAGGAATCACCGGTAATATCACAATGTTGTATAACGTTTTCATTTTGATAATGATGTCCGACGATACAAAGCTTATCACCAAGCTTTGCTTTTAATGCTTGTATTTGTTCTGTGATCATATAATCCTCTGTAATGATTGTTAAGTAAGGCTAATTCTCAGGCTAAAATCCGCAGTTTCAGCCGAATGGGTAAGGCGTCCCACCGAGATAAAGTCTGCGCTGCGCTGTCCGGCGCGTGCTAGGGCATAAGCTCGTATATTTTCCATGCTGATTCCACCGCTTATTTCTATTTCTATACTGCTTGGGATAAGAGCCATGCACGATGTCAAATCATTGGGAGCGTTGCCGTCAATAGGCATATTATCCAGCATGATACGTTCAACATTCATGCTTACGGCTTCACGCACTTCAGTTGCTGTGCGGCATTCCACTTCGATGGGGGGGCAAGGCTTGTATTTATGGCGTAAGGTTTGTACGGCTTGACTTATGGAACCGCAAGCGTCAATGTGCGTATCTTTAAGCATAAGAATTTCAGTGAGGTCACGGCGATGATTATGTCCACCGCCGCATCGCACGGCGTATTTTTCCAGCCAGCGCAGACCCGGCATGGTTTTGCGTGTATCCAAGAGGCGCACGCTTGTTCCTCGTAATTCATGTACATATTTTGCGGTAAGATTGGCTACGCCCGAAAGATGGCACATATAATTAAGGATAATCCGTTCAAGCTTGAGAATGTCAATACACGCACCAAATATTTCCGCAACCTTGGTACCGGCGTCCACCTCTTCACCTTCGGCAACGTAAGCCTTACAGGTACATAGGCCGCCGCCCCAATTCACATATTCTTCAAAAATTATGTCAATAAGCTCAAGCCCCACCACAATGGATTTTTCTTTGGCCACAATATGCGCTTGTGTGCGTTGCTCATGTGTAAAAACACCTTCAGCCGTGAGATCTCTTCCGTCTTCTGCAATGGCTATGGCTATATTTTGCCTAACGGTGCTCAGTCCGGTAGGCGTAAAGTAATTTTGAAATGTAACATTTGGCATCTTGTCCTCGATATGGCTTAATGGTATAAGTCCCCAAATCCGAAGCTGCTAAGCGGAGGAGCATACTTCATAATTAATTAAAATTGCATTGTTGTGCTTATAAAGCAAACACTTATAAAAATTCTATTTATCGAATATTTATGAAGATATGCTTATACATGAGTTGCAAATGCCGGGGCTGGGATTTCGTTCCGTCCGGTATGCTACCATGTAGTAATATGGTAGGCTTTCGTCAAGTAGAAACATGAATGAGAAATTTTTCACAAATAATATGCAGATGCTGATTAAGGGTGATAACTATGTCAAAAGATAAAGAAAATATGAATTCTTCATATGAAGGCGATTTAGAGCAGAATAATGAAAAAAATGACACAGATGCGCTTGAGCAGACACAAGGCGAAGATTGCGTAGCAGAAAGTACTTCGCACACCGAAGATGCAGACCCTGAAATTAATGCCGGCGATGATGAATATAAAGCCGGTGATTGGATGCAAATACCTGCGGCCTGTCGTGATATATATGACAACAGCACCATGGGAGCAGCCTTTGCGCATCCGGCAGATATGGCTGATCACATTGAAGATTTAAGTCTTGAAAAACAAGTGTGCGTTTTGGAGAATTTGCCGCGTGAAGATGCGGCCGAAGCCCTTGCCGAGCTTGACGAGAGCGTGGCTGTGGATGTTTTAGAAAATCTTGACCCGGACACTGCGGCACAAATCATTGCCGAAATGTCGCCCGACGATGCCGCCGACGTTTTGGAAGACCTTGACGAAGACCACCGTGACGTGCTGCTTGCCAAGCTTGAAAAGGAAGATTCGGAAGAATTGCGCAACTTGCTTACTTTCGACTCCAATTCTGCCGGCGGCGTCATGAATACAGAAATTATTTTGCTCAACCAAAATATTACTGTGGACGAGGGTATTAAGCAAATTCGCCAAGAAATGGAAGACAAGGAAAGCCCTTATTATGCCTATGTGGTAGATGAACTAGATATCTTGGTGGGCGTGCTATCCTTGCGTGATCTTATGCTTTCACGCCCCGGCATGTTGCTAAGGGATGCCCTTTCGTCCCATTCGGTCATCAGCGTAACCTATGATATGGAAAAGGGCGAAGTGGCAAGCTTGTTGTCGCACTATAATTTTATGGCCATGCCGGTGGTGGACTATGAAGGACATATCATGGGCGTTGTCACCTATGACGATATATTGGATATTATTCACGAAGGCGCCAGTGCAGACATGCTTGGTATGGTGGGCGCAGACCCTGAGGAAAGCATCGATACGCCTTGGTTTGAGTCTGTGCGTAAACGCTTACCGTGGCTGCTTATTAATCTTTTTAACTCAGCCATATCAGCCTCTGTGGTCTATATGTTTGAAGGCTCCATCGCCAGCATGGCCATACTTGCCGTGCTCATGCCCATGGTGGCAAATCAAGCAGGCAATACAGGTCAGCAAGCACTTGCCGTAATAATCCGCCAACTTGCCACCGAACGCTTTGACTCCAAACGCTCATGGCTTGCCGTATTACGAGAAGGGAAAATTGGCTTTACTACCGGCAGCATCATGTCCGTATTGGCGTTTTTAGTGGTATGGGCATTTACGGCAAATCCTGCCCTCGGTGCGGTTATGGGCGGAGCGTTGCTGTTTGATATGCTACTTGGTGCCATAGCCGGCGGCTCTATCCCGCTGATATTACGTTCACTAGGCCGTGATCCGGCACACGCTTCCAGCATATTCTTAACGGCAATCACCGACGGCGCCGGATTTTTGATTTTTTTAGGATTGGCGACATTCTTTATTGTGTAAGCCACTTCAACGGGGCTGTAATTTTCCGTAAAAGTCTCAACTTGCAGATAGTTATCAAATGGAGTATGGTTTGCTTGTGCGATTGCCCTTCTTTCTACATCGGCAGGGTGTATAGTCTCGTGTATTCGAGAAAGGAGGGTGTAAGCTATGGTACGTCTATTTTTGACTGATCTTGTTAGCTTGGTACTCGTCCTATTAATAGCTGTTAAGGCTTATTAAAAGTTGACCCGTATCAGCTGCTAACTGATACGGGTCATAAAAATGTAATACTACCGGCAATCGCACATTAAGGGGGTGTTAACCACCTTGCCGGCCGTAGTTTCTGTTAGCGCAGGAGCTACGGCTCCCTTTTTACATAAGACTTTATACTACAAAAAGCAAGTCTTTCGTCGTGAAAATTTCTTGCCGAAAAATCAAAACTTGACCGTTTCTTTAAATAGCTTATAAATAACTTGTGCGATTGCCCTTCTTTCTACATCGGCAGGGTGTATAGGTCTGTTTTACTACAGGAAAGGAGGGTGTAAGCTATGGTACGTCTATTTTTGACTTCTCTTGTTAGCTTGGTACTCGTCCTGTTAATAGCTGCTAAAGCATATTAAAAGTTGACCCGTATCAGGCAAAAACTGATACGGGTCGAAATGTTATTACTGATGGCAATCGCACATTAAGGGGGTGTTAACCACCTTGCCGGCCGTAGTTTCTGTTA
>CAYJHK010000125.1:0-6377 GCA_964369515.1 uncultured Desulfovibrionaceae bacterium | reverse complement strand
GAAGCTTTTGTCGCTTTGGTTAAAAGTTCCCCTTCCCCCCTCAAAAAGAATAAAAAGTAATAACCTTGTAATGCGAGAAATTTTTTATGCGTGAGTTTTTGCCCATTTTGCCAAGACCCAGTCGATTTTTAGGTATTGAAGAGGGTGCGGTCCATAAAGATACCCATGGCGTTCACTTGCGAATTGCGCTTGCTTTTCCGGATGCTTACGAGGTGGGTATGTCCTATCTTGGGCAGAAAATTCTTTATGCCTTACTCAATGAGCATGAGGCGTGGTGGGCAGAGCGTGTTATGGCTCCTTGCCGTGACACACGAGATATTTTGCAGCAAAACAGTGCTCCCTTGTGTACGCTTGAGTCCGATACTCCTTTATGCAATATGCATATCATCGGCTTTTCTTTAACACATGAGCTGGCTTACACAAATATTCTCTATATGCTTGAGCTTGGGCACATTCCTTTGCGCACTCACGAGCGTGGCGATGATTTATTTGCATACCCCATCATCATCGCCGGCGGCGGTGCCACTTTAAGCGCAGAACCCATGGCGCCCTTTATGGACCTTATGGTGCTTGGTGAAGGTGAAGAGGTGATGATGGATATTGCGCATCTGCTTGAAAGGGCACGGGCACAAAATATGTCACGCAGTGAGTTTTTACAGGAAGCACGGCATATTCATGGTGTTTATGTGCCAAGTTTATTTGAAGAAAATACCGACGGTACATTAAAGCCGCTTTTGAGTGACTATACCAAGGTGCATCGGCGTATTGTGCATGATTTGAATAAAACCCCCTATCCCAGCCGGCAAGTTGTTCCCATAGGTGCTGTGCACAATCGATTGTCTCTGGAGATAGCCAGAGGCTGTACACGGGGATGTCGTTTTTGCCATGCCGGCATGGTTTATAGACCGGTGCGAGAGCGTTCCTTAGTGGATATGGAAAATATTTTGCAGGAATGTCTAAACTGTACGGGATTTGATGAAATTTCCTATCTGTCCTTAAGTACCGGTGATTTTTCTGCTTTGAAGACGCTCTTCATGAATACGGTGGATCGTTGCGCCGAGGAGCAGATTTCTGTGTCCCTACCTTCTTTGCGTGTGGGTTCCATTGATGATGATATTATGCAGCGTATGGCCGGCATACGTCGCACCGGTGCAACCCTTGCTCCTGAAGCCGGCAGTCAGCGTCTGCGTGATGTTATCAACAAGGGTATCAGCGAAGAAGACATTCTTTTACACGTTCAAAAGCTTATGGAGCATGGCTGGCAACAGGTGAAACTCTATTTCATGCTGGGTTTACCCACTGAAAGTTACGAGGATTTGGACGCCATTGTGGAACTGTGCCGAAAGGTGCGTGATGTCGTGCGTGATTTGCCAAATTCTGCCAATGCTCGCAATCCTCGTATGCAAGTGACCGCAGCTCTTTCGCCCTTTGTTCCCAAACCTTTTACGCCATTCCAATGGGAAGAGCAGATATCGCTGGAAGAAATACAAGCACGTATCCAATATTTGCGCCAAGCATTTCAAGGGGAAAAATGTCTTAAAATGCGCTGGCATGAGCCAAGTATGAGCCATATAGAGGGCATACTTTCACGAGGTGATAGGAAACTTGCAGACGTTGTTGAAAAAGTATATAGAGCCGGCGGTATTTTTTCATCATGGGTGGAGGGTTTTACCCTTGAGCCGTGGATAAATGCCTTGGATGATTGCGGTTTACAGGCTCAAGATTATATTGGTGCTCGCAATATAAATGACAGTCTTGCTTGGGATCATTTGGAATGTGGCGTAAGTAAGGATTATTTGCTGAAGGAGCGTAAGCGTGCTTTGGATGAAAAAATCACCAAGGATTGTCGCTATCATGCCTGCCAAAATTGCGGAGTGTGCGATAATGCCGTACATACGTCCCATCTGTATGATGCGCAAAGTTCAAGAGAGGAAAAAGTCCGTAATATATTGAATTTTGCAAAGCGTGACCAAGCAAGTCATGCGGCGAAAGTTGACGATTTTGGCCGCCTTGTGCTTGCGAAAAAAACCAAGGCGGAGCCGCCTGCCATTGCCGCACAATTGAAGGTGAAGGCTGTAGAATATAGGATATGGCATAAACGATTGGGGCTGAGTGCATATTTCAGCCAGTTGGAATTGCAGGCCATCCTTGAGCGCAGTTTGCGCCGAGCGGGTATTCCCATGACTTTTTCGCAAGGATTTCATCCCCTTCCGCTTATATCCTTCGGGCGTGCTCTGCCGGTGGGTGTGGGAAGTCAGGCGGAATGGTTTGCCGTTACTTTGCGAGAATTTATTGCAGCAGAAGAAGTGGCGGCAAGACTTTCAAAGCATTTACCTAACGGAATGGAAGTGTTAGCGGTTGTTCCAACTCAAAAGGCGCAGCGTACCGAGCAGTCTGTACAAGAAAATTTTTGTCTTTTTTATAAAGGATGCCAAAAAAGTATGGACAAATACTTTCAAATGTGGCAGGGTTTACTTGAAGAATCCACTCTGCCCATTGTTCGTGAGACAAAGAAAGGGCCAAAGCAGGTAGATATTAGGCCGCTTATTAAAGAGTCTCACATAGATATGAAAAATAAAAGAGTGTATTTTACAGCGGATTGGCTACAAGGTTATCTTTCGCCATTGTCACTTGTGCTGGCTGTGCTTGGACAAGATTGTTTGTTACATGTATATTTGGAAAAAACGGAGCAGATATTTGCTGATACCAGCACATATCCACACAGGCCTTGAGGTTTTTATGGCGACAAGAACGGTTTTTACTGAGGACATTCCTTTTTCATTGCGGCTTAAATCATTATCAGACGAAGAACTTTTAGATATTTGGGCAGAAACTCAAGAATTAGAGCGAGTGTTGCGAGAAGAGTGGGGAGCAGATGTGGAGTTGGCTTTCGAGTATGAAAAATACATCATACTTGAGTTGCGGACACGTAATTTTCAAAAGTTTTTCACTTGTGAAAGCGACAGGCAACCTAGACTCATCAGGAAATGTGGAACATAGACGGTTTTTAACTTTTATTATATTTACCTACAGTTAGAGCTTATCCGTAAATAAATGTAGCGTGAGGCGAGTACAAGGAAAAGTGCATTTTTACGAAGGGAGTGTATCCAAAAAACCATACTCGACCTGAGAGAAAATGTGCTTTGACGCAGTAATCGACCACGATGCGTTATTTACGGATAAGCTCTTAGTTTTTTTGAGATTTGTCTTTCTTAAGGAGGTCGAGAGGGTTTTTAAGTATATCTAAAAACTTTCCTTCCTCCTTTTGTTTGCGTCTTTTTTGCGATTGAAAGTGGAGCAAAAATCATATATACTCAAGGCATAGCTAATAGATAAAGAGAAGAGAAATCCTTATGCTACGCAATGATTTTAAGTATTCAACTATTTTGGCAAAGCCTTGGCAAGGTGTTATGCATACGGCAAAAACCATTGCTTATGCTTGTCTTGCCGCTTGTTTATGCTTTTTTCTTGCTGCTTGCGGAGTTAAGACTGTGGGCGATGGTGTTGCACCGCATACGCCGTCCGGTCTGGAAAAAGCGGCTTATGATCCTGTGGATGCCCGTTATCCTGCATTTGGGACACGCAATGAGAAGCGTCTCTATACCCTTAATCACCCACGGTATTTTAGGGCACAGCAAGACTATGTGCAAGCAAGCATTAGAAGTCAATATACTACGGGTACTAGGGGAAGTGGGAATAAAATTTTCATCACTGACAATGAAGCGGAAAAAGTCATAGATTTTCAAAATAATATCCAAGAACAACCAAAACATTTGAGCCCTTTTAGGTAAGAGTATGGATTCTGTAACGCATGTTCTTAGCGGAGTGGTGGCGGCGCTTGCAATTCCAAAGCAGCACCGTCCTGTGTCACGGTTATTTGTGCCCATGGCGGCGGTGGCAGGTGTTTTACCTGACATAGATGTTTTTTTTATTCATTCTCCCATAAATTTCTTGTTGTTGCATCGAGGGATAAGTCATTCCTTGGTGGCAATTCCCTTTGTGGCCATATTGCTCACGCTGCTGGCTTTTCCTTTGTGGCTGAACTTGCGAAAAACGCCTGTTTACGCTGACGGTGGACAGATGCTGCGCCCAACGTGGCCATTTTGGAAGGTCGTTTTCTTTTTTAGCGGCTTACTTATTTTGCATTTGTGGCTTGACTGTGTAACCACCTACGGTACCATGATTTTCTTACCTTTTTCTGAATATAGGGTGCGTTTAAACGGACTGTTTATCATCGATTTATTGTTAACAATACCGTTGCTCTTAGTTTGTTGGCATGGAGTGCGCCTGCGCCGTTACGCCGTGCTTGGGCTTATATGGGTGATAATTTATCCGGCAGCGTGTGTGCTTTTGCGCACGATAAACGAGGCTGAAATTTATGCGCATTTGCAAAAGCCGGAAGTTGTGCAAAAAGTGGGAAATGTGAAAGAGCTTTCGGTGTTGCCGGATGTATTTGCTCCATTTTTTTGGCGTGTTATTTATCAAACGGATAAGCCCTATGTGCCAAGTCTTGCCGATGAATTTACATGGCCTCAGGGTAAGAGTAGGATGGGATATAGCTTTAAAGAAAGTCCCGAAAGTGTGTATCATCAAGGGCTTTCCATTCTTGGAGCTACACGCACACCCTTACTACAATATCCTGCCTTAAAACCGGAAACAGCCGCCACTTTGCGAAGCATGAGCCGGCGTGCCCGTGCTTTTGAAGACTTTTCGCTTATGCCCGTGGAAGAATACTGGATGGGAAAGAGCCAAGGTCAAGAGGTTATAGGAATTTATGATTTGCGCTTTGCCACCATGTTTGTGTCCATATATGAATTTTTATTGGATTATAATGAGGGCAGACCCACATTTTTGTTCGAAGCTAGGAGCAGCAATGGGAATTGGGATAAGGTTCGGCTGATTTTTGGAACTACGGGTCTGGATTCCGGTTGGCAAGATGTGCAAACACCTCGTCAGCCCTTGTGGTGGGAAAGGCTTATGGGAATCAATTATTAAAAGGATAAAATTATGGAGAAAAACTTTTCGCATTTGGCAAGCGACGGCAGCATACATATGGTTGACGTGCGTTATAAGGCTGTAAGTCAAAGGGTGGCCATTGTGCGTGGTTTTGTGCATCTTGCCCCGGCTACCTTGGAGCTTTTGCAGGAAAAAGCTTTGCCCAAGGGAGATGTGCTCACAACGGCTAAGGTGGCGGGAATATTAGCCGCTAAGCGCACGGCGGAGCTTATTCCGCTTTGTCATCCACTTTCTTTGTCCTTTGTGGACATTCGTTTTGTGGTGCGCTGTGAAGGGACGATAGTGGGGCTTGAGCTTGAATGTGAAGTTCGTACCGCAGGGCCTACGGGAGTGGAAATGGAAGCCTTGGTGGGCGCACAAATAGCAGCGGCAACCATTTACGATATGTGTAAGGCGGTGCAAAAAGACATTATTATCGATTCAATGCATTTAGTGTATAAAAGTGGCGGCAAGAGCGGAGAATATTCTGCCCTTGATTATCATAAAAGTGATACTTTGCAGGCAGATAGCGGTCATGAGGATTAACGATGTTAGCACCTGTCATTGACCCCATAGCCTTGAGTATTGGCGGTGTACATCTGCGCTGGTATGGCATTATGTATCTGTTTGCTTTTTTGTGCGCTTGGTTGCTTGGACGGTATCGTGCAGGACTTGCAAGCAATGATTGGACGAAGGATCAGTTTGACGATGTGCTGACCATGGGTATGTTTGGCGTCATCTTGGGCGGACGCATAGGCTATGTTTTATTTTACGATTTTCAAAGCTTTCTTGCCGATCCGCTGGAGATTTTCCGGGTATGGAATGGAGGAATGTCCTTTCATGGCGGCTTATTGGGAGTACTTGCCGCTTTATTGTATTGTGCCAAAAAAATGGGACGCAGACCGTTTGAAGTGATCGATTTTGCAGCTCCCTTAGTGGCACCCGGGCTTTTTTTCGGACGCATAGGCAATTTTATCAATGGGGAACTGTGGGGCAATGTGACCACGGTACCATGGGGAATGGTTTTCCCTCGTGCCGACCATTTGCCACGGCATCCGTCGCAGTTGTACGAAGCATTTTTTGAAGGCTTGGTACTTTTCATTGTTGTCTGGATATTTTCCATGAAAAAACGCCCCGTTGGAGCCGTATCGGGACTTTTTGGCATGGGCTATGGGCTTGCACGCTTTGGAGTTGAATTTGTACGCACTCCTGATGCACACCTTGGTTATATGGCCTTTGGCTGGATGACCATGGGGCAAATTTTATCCTTACCCCTTATAATTGTCGGGGCTTGGCTTTTTGTGCGCTCATTTAAAATAGATGCTGTTTAATTATTTTTCTGGAGGAAAACCTTTTGTGAACAAAAGGTTCTTCCCCCAGAC
>CAYJHK010000124.1:0-6388 GCA_964369515.1 uncultured Desulfovibrionaceae bacterium | reverse complement strand
AGACCCCCTTTCCAAAAAACTTTCACGCGAATTTTTCTTGCGAAAAATTCTTTTGGAATGTCTCTGAATAGAATGTGCTGGTTAAAACACAACTTTTTCGGAAAAATTAATGAGTGTTTCCTTTTTCAACTGTTTACTGAAAGTTGTTTATAGTGTGTTCAAAAAGTGGCAGATGCAAGGAAGGCGTAGCTTTTTTGCGAAGGGAGTGTATCCAAAAAACATACATGACCGGAGCAAAAAGCAAGCCTGACGCAGCAAATGCTACTTTTTCAATTGTCTATAGTGTGTTCAAAAAGTGGCAGATGCAAGGAAGGCGTAGCTTTTTTGCGAAGGGAGTGTATCCAAAAAACATACATGACCGGAGCAAAAAGCAAGCCTGACGCAGCAAATGCTACTTTTTCAACACACTAATGGGCTTCAGAAGCGCAAAACTCTTCGTAAGCCGCCGCATCTAAGAGATTTTCCGGCTTCGCACTCAATTTTACACGCACCATCCAAGCCTTGCCATAAGGGTCGGCATTGACAGTTTCGGGAGCATCGTTGAGGCTTTCGTTAACAGCCACAACTTCGCCGCTGACCGGTGCGAAAAGTTCGCTGGCGGCTTTCACGGATTCGATGGAACCAAATTCTTCGCCGGCGGTAAGCGTTGCGCCTTCTTCCGGTAAATCAAGGTAAGTTACGTCGCCTAAGGCTGCTTGGGCAAAATCGGTAATGCCGATAACAGCTTCCTCGCCTTCGATGCGAATCCATTCGTGGGTTTTGTCATACAATAATTCTGTAGGGTTAGACATACTATTCTCCTTTTTTATTAGTATATTTGGTGTGTCATTTGTAATATATATGTCGTCGATTATAATTTTATACGTGCGGTTCCCTTTTCATAAAATGGCAGAGAAACAACGCCGGCAGGGAGGGAGGTTTTTGCGGTAACCACTGAAAATTCCGTGTTTTTGGCATAGGCTGCATCTATCCACGCAAAGGCTATAACATAGCCGAGGGAGGGGGCAAAGGATCCGCTTGTGACAATACCCACTTCTTTTCCGTCCTCATCACCGCCTTTGAGGGCGATTTTATCACCGGCTCTGGCGGCACGGCGTCCTTCTATGCGCAATGCCACAAGACTTTCTTTGACGTTGTGAATGTTCTTTTTGCCCACAAAGTCAGCCTTTGAGGTGAGCATTTTTTCAAAACCGGCTTCGATGGGCGTGTGTTTATCGTCAAGCTCATGCCCGTAGAGCGGCATACCGCATTCAAGGCGCAATGTGTCTCGTGCGCCCAGCCCGGCAGGTTTAACAAGCTCATTTTGCAAGAGTTTTTCCCAGAGGGCTAGGGCTTTGTCCCAAGGCAGATACAGCTCATAACCAAGCTCTCCTGTATAGCCGCTGCGGCTTATGAGCACACGTTCGCCTTCAAAGTTGTCGTGGTCAAAGCAAAAATAGCCGATATGCCTAAAACTTTTACCAAAACAGGCTTCAAGTACCTCCAGCGACTGCGGACCTTGTAAGTCCAATTTTGCCGTTTTCATGGACACATCTTCAAGTTTTAGCTGCGGCGGCAAGCCTTGCTTGAGTGCGGCAAAATCCACGGCGGTACGTGCGCCGTTGACCACGAGTAAGTAGCTTTCATCTTCCAAACGATAGGCAATGAGATCGTCGAGGATTTTACCTTCATCATTGAGCAAAAAACCGTAGCGACATTTGCCGACGTGTAATGTTTCAAAGTTTTGCGTAAGCACATTGGCAAGGGCTGCGGTTGCACCTTCGCCGCTGACTAAAAATTCGCCCATATGACAAATGTCAAAGAGCGAAACTTTCGTGCGAGTATGTTCGTGTTCTGCGAGAATTCCCGCATATTGAATGGGCATATCCCAGCCGGCAAAGTCAGCCATTTTCGCACCTTGCGCCTTGTGCCATGCATGTAGTGGTGTTGTAAGTAGTGTGTCCACTTTTGCTCCTTATGGGGGTGTGGGTTAGGGATTAACGTGCTGCGTAAAAGCAGGCTCAAAAATCTGTGGGAATACTAACACGCATTGCCCGCATAGACAAGCATTTTGCTAGGGAAATTATTAAAAAAAAAATTGAAGATTATTTAGCGGATTTTAAGGAAGAAGCTGTACGAATATGGGGGATTTTGGGGCAAAATAATTGCATTTCACAATGGTCACACAGGGGATTACGTGCCTGACAAATATGGCGTCCAAACCAGACCAAGCGATGGTTGAGTTTTCCCCACTCGCCACGGGCAAAAAGGCTCATTAAATCTTGTTCCACCTTTGCGGGGGCAGTGTGCGTGGTAAGCCCCAAGCGATAGGCAATGCGCCCCACATGCGTATCGATGGCAATGCCTTCGTTGATACCAAAGGCAGTCCATAGTACCACATTGGCCGTTTTGCGTGCAACGCCCGGCAAGGTGATGAGTTCCTTAAGGCTTTGAGGGACATCGCCGGCGTATTGATCCAAAACTCGCTGGGCACTGTGCACGATATTTTTAGCTTTATTGCGATAAAAACCGGTGGAGCGGATGATTTCTTCCACATCGCCAATGTGGGCGACGGCAAGGTCTTCAACCCTTGGATAGCGAGCAAACAGCTGCGGCGTGACCATATTGACCCTCGCATCCGTACATTGTGCCGACAAGATGACGGCCACCACCAGCTGCCACGCACCATCGGCATAAAGATGCGTTTCCGGTTCCGGATAGCGCTTTTCAAGCGCATCTTGGACAAGTTGTGCCCTTTGCTTGAGTGATTTGAGTGAGTTATGTGAGTTGTGTGCTTTGCTCATATTTATTTATTCCCTTAATGTGGTATTACATAAAAAAAAACAGGCGTCAAATTTTTTCCGCCTAATACAAGTTGTATTCAATGTATATTTTGGTTATAATGTATCGGCTACGCACATCGTATGCAAAAAATCATATTATAAGAGTTGGTAAAATATGAACTTTCTTTTCATCCATCATAATTATCCGGCACAGTTTCATAAAATATCCGAAGAATTGGCCAAGGACAGTAAGCATACCGTATTCTTTTTGTCCCTCTTTAAGCGTCGTAAGGACCTTGAAGCCAAAAATGTGCATTGGCTTAAGATAGATGCGCCGGAGAATATGGATTTAAGAAATATAAGCTTGCAGGATCAATCGCTTGTATTTGCCACGGGGCAAGAGTTGGTGAAGAGCAAGGGCTTCATCCCCCATGTGGTGCACGGTCATGCCAATTTTGGAACCATAAATTATAGTAGGGAAATCTTCCCCTATGCACGGATTACCGGATTTTTTGAATGGTATTATTCATTGGAAACAGAGAGAGAAATTCAATATTTGGCAAAAGAACCGCCGCAGACTTTGGGGCCGCAGCAAAGACAGTGCAATATTTTGACTGTGGGAGCGCTTGATATGGTAGATGCGGCCATTTCAGCCACAAGTTGGCAAAAATCGCAGTTCCCCAGCGAGTATCAGCGTAAAATAGAGTGCATCCATAATGGTATTAATACGGAATTTTTTAAACCGGGAACAGGTGAAGAACTGCCGCCTTCCTTGCAGGCACTGAGGGGAAAGGAAATTGTGACCTATACGGCACGTTCCTTGGAGCCGCACCGTGGTATTTTACAATTTTATAAAAGCATTCCGTATATTTTGGAAAAACGCCCCCATGCGCATATTGTCATCGTGGGCAATAGGGAGGTTTCGTATTCTGTACCCCTCGGTGACGGTAGGGATTATTTGCAATGGGCACAGGAAATGGTGAAAGTTGATACTTCTCGGGTACATATATTACCGCTGCTTTCCTATCCCATGTACAGATCGCTTTTGCAGATTTCCACGGTACATACGCACTTTACCGTCCCCTTCACCCTGTCTTGGTCGCTTTTGGAAGCCATGAGTTGTGGTTGCACGCTGGTGGTGGCTGACACTGCCACCGTACATGAGGTGATCAGGGATGACGAAAATGCTCTCTATACTGATTTTTATGATGAGAAAATCATTGCCAGCAGTATCTGCCATGCCCTTGAAAATCATGGGCAACTTGCACATTTACGCAGCAATGCCCGTCAAAGCGTTGTGGATAATTATGATGAAAAGAAGCTTATTCCCAAATATATACGGTCGCTTACAAGAGGACTTCAATAGAGTGTGCCCAAAAAGTAATATCTGCTTACGTCAGTTCATGTATTCAAACTTCTAAGGAAACACTAAGGCGTGAAAGAATTACATCTAGTCAGCAAATGCATTTTTATCCACAGATTACACATATTAAAGCGATTATAGCCTGTGTAATCTGTGGATTATTTTATTATTTGGGATTATACTATCCGTATTGCTCAAATCAACAGCAATATCGGCACTTGCACCATTATTATTAGTTTTCCATTTCGTTAGCGCGCATATGAGCAGCCAAGACAGCATCAACAATGGCTCCGCTCACCGCCTCACTTTCCATATGGTTGACCCCGGCAATGCTAAGCCCTGCAGGTGAACACACATTGTCCCGTAATTGCGTAAGATTTTGAGCTGAATTTTTTGCCATGGTTGTGCAACCGTCAAAAAGCTGCTCAACCATATGCCGTGAATCGTCTCGAGAAAATCCTAAAGTTACTCCGGCTTGCACAAGTGAATTCATAAGATAAAATGCATAAGCAGGACCTGCTCCCATAAATGCGCTAAAGGCGGCAAATTTGTGTTCCTCAAGCTCTATGCACATGCCAATGCCCCGGAAGAACTGCAAAATATGCTCTTGTCTGCTCTCGTCAAGCTTCTGGTCGTCAAAGCAAAAAGCAAAAATTCCGGCTCCTACCAAGGCAGGTGTATTTGGCATACAACGCACCACTGCGCACTTGTTTTCCACAGCTTTACGCATACTTTCTATGCTAATACCGGCCGCTATGGAGATAATTACTTTATCCTTGGTGAGTAATGGAGCAATTTGTGCCAAGACCGGTAGTGCCAAGTGGGGTTTAACCGCCAAGATAATAGTGGAAGAGCTTATGACTAAGTGCTCAATATCCTTGGCAGCAGTTATTCCGGAACCTTGCAAAACAGCCATTTGCTCAGGCATAGTGTCATACCCCATAAGCTCAAGGGATTTATTCTTACCAAGACCAAATAAAATGGCAGAACCCATATTTCCACAACCGATACAACCGATGGACAATGTATCAATATTCATGTTAAATCCTAATTAGATATTTCCAATGCGTTGAAAAAATAAGAAATTTCAAATTGAGCCGTCTGCTCGGCGTCAGAACCGTGTACGGAATTTTCTGTTAAGCTTAAGGCGTATTTTTCCCTAAGACTGCCCTTGACCGCATCCTTTGGGTTGGTAGCTCCCATGATTTCACGGTATTTTGCTATGGCATTTTCACCCTCAAGCACCGAACACACAACAGATCCGGAACACATAAATGTAACAAGTTCATCAAAAAAAGGCTTGCCCTTGTGCACGGCGTAGAACCCTTCGGCCTGTGCCTTGGTTAAATGAAGCATTTTCATGGCCACAATTCGTAAGCCCGAAGCTTGAATATGTGCTAAGATTTCACCGCTTAAGTTGCGTTTTACTGCGTCAGGTTTTATGATTGAAAACGTGCGTTGCATATATCCTCCAAATTGGTGTGTTAATATTGTCTTAATGACGTATAATACTTATCACAATTGTTTGCGACTTTAAAGAACTTTGATGAAGTGCGGAAAATAAAGTATTTTTACTGACAAATAGTCTGTTTATGGTGATGTTTGCTTATACATTCACTGGTACGGATATAACAATACTCCTGTGGTGAAAATGAAGCTTAGAATGTAAAATATATATTTACAGAATGTTAAAAAAAATACAAAAAAAATTTAAAATAATGCTTGACTAACTATATAAAGTTTTGGCAACTTGCAACCCATGCATTGGCAGTGGGTAAATGTTTGCAGGCTAGGGGCAAGAAGCTAGAGTTTGCAGATGAACATGTGCTTATGCGTTTGAATTTGAAATGCAAAATAGATTTCAAATTTTTAAGAAACTTTTGACAAAGTTGGAATTAATGGATTATAAGTTCATTTCGCTTCACGAAGGTGAAGTTCTGGTATTGCCGGTAAGAAATGCCGGTAAAAGTTTGAGTGAGAAAGTTTACGAGCTTGAAAGTATAATTGTAAAGATTGAAACGGCTCAAAAAAAACTTTTTGAATTTCAAAAAAAATGTTTGACAAGCGATGGTGTTGTCATGCATAAGTTTCCCTCGCAGCACGAAAGTGAGGCGAAGCAAATACAAATAAGTAGAGATACAAAAGTGATTTCATTAAGAAAAATTTATGGACTTGAGAGTTTAATCGGAAAGATTGAAACGGCTCAAGAAAAACTTTTCAAACTTGAAAAAAAATGCTTGACAGCAAGAGGCGAGATGGTGCA